>DASPNR010000012.1 GCA_035626395.1 Candidatus Limnocylindrales bacterium
CGCCAGACGCGCACCTTGCCGGTTGCGGTCTTCAATATGCTGACATTCGAGCAGGTGGCTTGGGGACCGCTCGCGGCCGCGGCGCTGCTGGTCACCGCGCCCGTGCTGCTGCTGACGCTTTTCATCCAGAAAGAGATCGTCGGCGGGCTCACCGCCGGCGGCGTCAAGGGCGGCTGACCGCGCTCTAGTTGTCGTTGCTATGAAGGTTGTTCATCCAGGACTGGGCAGTGAAGCTGTGGTTGCCACACCCAGCCGCACTTTCCCGGAGCCTGGATGAACATTCACAAGAATGCGCGCCTGACGCCGCAAGGTCGACTCCTTATGGTTCAACGCATTGAAGAGGCGGGTTGGACAGTTGCCTCGGCTGCCGCGGCAGCCGGTCTTTCGCTCCGCCGCGCCTATCACTGGCTGGGCCGGTATCGGGCCGGCGGCGAGCGGATGCTTGCGGACAGGAGCTCGGCGCCGGCGCGATACCGCTCTCCGGTGCCGGCCAGTCGCGTTGCCGAGATCGAACGCTTGCGCCGCGAGCGCCTGAGCGGCCCGCAGATCGCACATGCGCTCGGCATGCCGCGCTCGACCGTCGGCCTTGTGCTGCGCCGGCTCGGCCTTGGCCGGCTGAAGGCGCTCGAGGTACCGGTTCCGCCGATCCGCTACGAGCGAGCCCGGCCGGGCGAGCTGATCCATATCGACACCAAGAAGCTCGGCCGGATCGACGGTGTCGGCCATCGCATCACCGGCGACCGCCGCGGCCAGAGCAACAAGCGCGGCACCGGCTGGGAGGCCCTGCACGTCGCCGTCGACGATGCCTCGCGCCTGGCCTACACCGAGATCCTGCCCGACGAGAAGAAAGCTTCGGCCTGCGCCTTCATGGCCAGAGCGCTCGACTGGTTCGCTCGAAACGGCATCACCGTCGAGCGCGTCATGAGCGACAATGGCAGCGCCTATCGCAGCAACGACTTCCGCGATCTCCTCGCCAAGGCCCGCCTCCGCCATATCCGCACGCGACCCTATACGCCGCGCACAAATGGCAAGGCCGAACGCTTCATCCAGACCAGCTTGCGTGAATGGGCCTATGCCAAGCCTTACCCGTCGTCCAGGGAAAGGACCGACGCCATGCCGACATGGATCAACGCCTACAATCTCACCCGACCACACTCAGCCCACAAAGGCATCTCACCCTTCGCTAGGCTGAACAACCTCCTTGGAAACGACA
>DASPNR010000013.1 GCA_035626395.1 Candidatus Limnocylindrales bacterium
GAGCACCACCGCGACTTCATCCACCGCGGCCGCATCCGCCTGACCGGCTGCGCGCCCGACAACCTGCTGTGGGAACTCGGCTGCCGGCCCGGAAAGCCGCCGCTGATGCGGCTGCGCGGCGATGTGTATCTACAGAAATGAAGCGCCGAACCGGTGCGCGACAGTGGCCGCACATTTAACGTCAGCACTGCCGCGATTGTCAGGGGAAGACGGGGCCTCTGTGTTCCTGCACGTCGGGTGCGCTGCGGTGTACGACCGCCGCGGGGCGCTTGCACGCCTCCGCTACGCCTCCGGCAGCTCCTCGAGCTTGACGAGCACGTCACCCGGCCCGACCATTCCGCCGACCTCGACGCGCACCTCGACCACGCGCGCACGGTGCGTCGTGCGCACGGTCGTCTCCATCTTCATCGCTTCGAGCAGCAGCAGCGCCGCGTCCGCTTCGACTTCGTCCCCCGGCGCGACGAGCACCTGCAGGACCTTGCCGGGCATGGGCGAGCTGATCTCCGGCGTGAATCGCGCGGCGCCGCCGGCGGCGTCGGCCGCGGCCTCTTCGCCCGGCACGAACTCGAACACGTGCCCTGCGCTGCCGATGAAGACGTGGCCGCGCTCGCTCTCATAGAGCAGACGGTGCGTCTTGCCGCCGATGACGAGCGAGACGTAGCGGTCGTCGATGCTGACATCGTCCAGCACGACGTCGCGCTCTCCGATGTTGATGACCGGCCTGCCATCGTGCTCGCTCGCCACGAGCTCCAGAAGCTGGTTGCCGACGCGAAAACGCAGCTCCATGTCAGGCCCTCCCGCCCACGCGCCAGGCGCCGAGCGTGTCCCAGGGGCCAGGGATGCGCTGCGCGGCCGCGCCGTCGCCTGCCGCGCCGCCGCCGCGCGTGCGGCCGCTCTTGACGAGCAGCGCCACTGCAGCAGCGGCCGCATCGAGGGCGGCGCCCGGCTGCGGCTTCCAGTCCGCATACTCCTCGCCGATCGTGGTCGTGAAGAACTGCGCCGTGGCGAAGCGCTCGCTCTTCAGCAGGTCGATGAGGAAGGGAATGTTGGTCGTCAGCCCGAGAATCGGAAAGCCTTCCAGCGCCGCGATCATGCGACGGATCGCGTGAGGGCGATCGGGCGCCCACGTCACGGCCTTGGCCAGCATCGAATCGTACTGAATCGGCACCGCCCATCCGTCGCGCAGCGCGGAGTCCACGCGAATGCCGACGCCGCGTGGATGATCGACGCGGCGGACCTTGCCGGCAGAAGGGAGGAAGCCATTGGCCGGATCTTCCGCGCACACGCGGCATTCGATGGAGTGGCCTCGCGGCGCCGGCGGCTTTTCCGGCAGCCGCTCGCCGCTCGCGACCTCCAGCTGCCAGCGCACCAGGTCGGTGTTGGTGATCATCTCGGTAACGGCGTGCTCGACCTGGAGGCGCGTGTTCACTTCCAGGAAGTAGAACTGTCCGTCCGGCGCCGCCACGAACTCGACGGTGCCGGCGCTGCGGTACCCGATCGTCCTGGCCAGCGAGACTGCCGCCGAGCCCATGCGCTCACGTTGTGCGGCGTCAACGACGGGGGAGGGCGCTTCTTCGATGATCTTCTGATGACGCCGCTGCACCGAGCACTCGCGTTCGCCCAGGTGGAGCGCGTTGCCGTGACTGTCGCCGAAGATCTGGATCTCGATGTGACGCGGCCCGACGACGAACTTCTCCATGTACACGCGGGCATCACCGAACGCGGAGCCGGCCTCGCGCTGCGCCGAAGCGACCGCCTCGGCCAGAGCGGCCGCATCATCGACGCGCCGCATGCCGCGCCCGCCGCCGCCGGCCGCGGCCTTGACGAGCACCGGAAAGCCCAGCCGCTCGGCGGCTTCGCGATTGGCGCCGGGATCCTGCGACACCGGCGCCGATGGCAGCACCGGAACGCCGGCCCTCTCGGCAGCTTCGCGTGCGCGGATCTTGTCGCCCATGGCATCGATGGCCTCGGGCGTAGGCCCCACGAACGTCAGGCCGGCGTCGGCAACGGCGCGTGCGAACCCGGCGTTCTCTGCCAGGAAGCCGTAGCCGGGATGGACGGCGTCGGCCCCGGTCTGCTTGGCGGCCGTGAGCAGCTTGTCGAT
Source organism: Candidatus Limnocylindrales bacterium (assembly GCA_035626395.1). Lineage (NCBI taxonomy): Bacteria > Bacillati > Chloroflexota > Candidatus Limnocylindria > Candidatus Limnocylindrales > Candidatus Limnocylindrales bacterium. The sequence goes on from DASPNR010000013.1 coordinate 2,105, forward strand.
GGCCAGGTAGCTTTCGGCCGAGGTCGAGCCACCGAGCGCGACCGACTCATCGGCGGCGCGCACGTGCTCGCTGCCGGCATCGGGGTCGGAGTAGACGGCCACGGTGCCGATGCCCATCTCGCGCGCCGTCTGCGCGATGCGGCAGGCGATCTCGGAACGGTTGGCGATGAGGAGCTTTCGGATGGGGCCTTGCGCCGGCATGGGAAGGCTCCATAGCGGTCGCTTCGTCGTCGGACAACCGCTTCCTCGGCACATCCGACGCGCGACGCCTACATCCGGAAGATCCCGAACCGCGTCTCCTCCGGCAGCCGGTTGAACGACGCCGCCAGCGCCAGCGCCAGCACCTGGCGTGTCTCGAGCGGATCGATCACGCCGTCGTCCCAGAGCCGGGCGGTGCTGTAGTAGGGGCTGCCCTCGCGCTCGTATTTCTCGAGAACCGGCGCCTTGAAACGCGCCTGCTCCTCCTCGGGCATCGTGCGGCCTTCCTTCTCGTACTGCGCCAGCTTGACCTGCAGCAGCACCGACGCTGCCTGCTCGCCGCCCATCACCGAGATGCGCGAGTTCGGCCACATGAACAGGAAGCGCGGCGAGTAGGCGCGGCCGCACATGCCGTAGTTGCCGGCGCCGTTGCTGGCGCCGATCAGCACCGTGAACTTGGGAACGCGCGTTGTGGCCACGGCCGTGACCATCTTGGCTCCATCCTTGGCGATGCCCCTGGCTTCGTACTCGCGCCCGACGATGAAGCCGGTGATGTTCTGCAGGAAGACCAGCGGGATCATCCTCTGCGAGCACACCTCGATGAAGTGGGTGGCCTTCAGGGCCGATTCCGAGAACAGCACGCCGTTGTTGGCGACGATGCCGACCGGGTAGCCGTGAATGCGCGCGAAGCCGCAGACGATGGTGGGCCCGTAGCGGGCCTTGAACTCGTGGAAGTAGCTGCCGTCGACGATGCGCGCGATCACCTCGCGCACATCGTAGGCGCGGCGATTGTCGGGCGGCACGATGCCGTACATCTCGGCAGGGTCGTAGTAGGGCTCTTCGGGCTCGCTCATCTCCAGCGGGCAGCCGCGCGACGGTGGAATGCTTTCGAAGATCTGGCGCGCGATGCGGATGGCGTCGCTGTCGTCGTCGGCCAGATGATCCGACACTCCCGACGTGCCGGTGTGCACGTAGCCGCCGCCGAGATCTTCGGCGGTGACTTCCTCGCCGGTGGCCGCCTTCACCAGCGGCGGGCCCGCAAGGAAGATCGTGCCCTGTTCCCTGACGATCACCGTCTCGTCGCACATCGCCGGCACGTAGGCGCCGCCCGCCGTGCACGAGCCCATGACGACCGCCACCTGCGGAATGGCCAGCGCGCTCATGTTGGCCTGGTTGAAGAAGATGCGGCCGAAGTGCTCCTTGTCGGGAAAGACGTCGTCCTGCATCGGCAGGAACGCGCCGCCCGAATCGACGAGATAGACGCAGGGCAGACGGTTCTCGAGCGCGACCTCCTGCGCACGAAGGTGCTTCTTGACCGTCATCGGAAAGTACGTGCCGCCCTTGACCGTGGCGTCATTGGCGATGACGACGGCGCGTCGGCCCTGAATGGTGCCGATGCCGGTGACGATGCTCGCCGCCGGCGCCTGCCCGTCATAGAGGCCGTGCGCGGCCAGAGGCGACAGCTCCAGGAATGGCGTGCCCGGATCGAGCAGCCGCTCCACGCGCTCGCGCGGCAGCAGCTTGCCGCGGCTGGTGTGCAGCTTGCGCGCCGACTCGGGGCCGCCGAGGCGCGCCTCGGCCAGCCGCTCTCTCAGCTCGGCCGCCAGCTCCCGGTTGCGCGCGGTGTTGTCGCGAAACTCCGGCGAGGAGGTCCGAATCTGACTGGCGAGCCTCTTCATCGCCCTGGTCCTGCAACCGCGCCGGCAGACTTCGTCGCGGCGTCCCGTGGTTGCCGCGGGTAGCGAGCGCATGCCGCACCGGCAGCACCTCGCCCTCGTCCTGCAACCGCGCCGCCAGTCCTCATCGCGGCCTCCTGTGGTTGTCGCCCGTAACGAGCGCATGCAGCACCGGCAGCACCTCCCCGGGCTCGGTGAACAGCAGCGTCTTCCATCCCAGCGCGCGCGCGGCCTTGAGGTTCTGTCCGATGTCGTCGACGAAGAAGATCTGCTGGTGCGGCACGCCGAGGCGCTGCTGCGTGATCTCGTAGATGCGCGGCTCGGGCTTTCTGCAGCCAACCGCGCTCGAGTCGATGACGACGTCGAAGAGCGAGGGAATGTCGAGAAGCCCCTGCCAGTCGGCGCGCCACTCCACGATGTTGTTGGTCAGCAGCGCGGTGGGCATGCGGCGGCGGATGCGCGAGACCGCGTCGATGACTTCCGTGCGCAGCCGCATCTTCTGCGCCATCGGCTCGGGATCGCCCATGAACGCGGCGGCCGTGGCGGCGTCGACGTTGCCGCCGGCCTTCTCGACCTCCTCGCGCAGCTCGTCGATGAACGTCTGGAAGCTGATCTCGCCGCGCTCGAGCTCGGCCCAGCGCCCTTCATTGCCGAAGATGCGCCGGCGCAGCGGCTTCCACACGTCCTCGGTCAGCCCGCATTTCAGGCCGAAGGCGACGACCTCGCGCGGGCCGCCTTCGATCAGCACGCCGCCATAGTCGAAGACGGCTGCGCGGATGGCGGCCGGATCGAAGTCGGGCTGAGGCATGGCCGGCAGGTGTAATCGAAATCGCGGACGGGGCCAATTCAGGCGAGCGCGCCAATCCGCTCGATCGCCCATAACAGCCCTGCCAGCGCGATCATGCCCGACAGGACGATGGTGAGCGGACGCGCCGCCGCTCCGCGCAGCAGCAGGCGCAGCACCGGGACAACGATGACGAGGACGACGAGCTGGCCCGCTTCGACGCCGAGATTGAAGGCCAGCAGCGGCACGGCCACGCCGCCCGGCGGCAGGCCCGTCTCCGCAAGGATGCCGGCGAAGCCGAAGCCGTGAATGAGCCCGAAAAGGAACGTCACCAGCGCTCGCCGGTCGCCCGCCCAGCCAAGGATGTTCTCGACGGCGACGTAGACGATGCTCAGCGCGATGACGACCTCGACGGGACCGGAGGGAAGCTGCACGAGCCCGAGCGCCGCCAGTGCCAGGGTGATGCTGTGCGCGACGGTGAACGAGGTGACGATCGCGACCAGCCGCCGGATGCCGCCGCCAGCCAGCAGCACGCCGAACAGGAACAGCAGGTGGTCGTAACCGGTCCAGATGTGCTCGACGCCGAGCTCGAAGAAGCGCCGCAGCGCATCGCCGGTACCGGCGGCGTCGGCGCTCGAATCCCCGCCATGTTCACGGCCGGCAGCACCGCCGTCTTCGGCGTCGCCGCGACCCGCGCCGCTGCGCGGCTCGGCGCCTGTCTCCCCGGAGCCGGCGCCGCCGTCTCCCGCATCCGGCATCGGCGCGCCCACCGTCAGACGCGCACTGGTGGGCGTGAAGACGGTGCTGTAGCTCTGGCCGGCAAAGCGCACGGAGGCGATGTTCTGCCAGTCCTTCAGCATGTCGTTGAAGGCGCGGAACGTGACGCGCAGCGACGGGATGCGCTGGGCCGGGCACTTCCACAGCACGATGACCTGGAGATCGTCGTTGAGGTCGGGACCGATCAGGTTGTCGACCGAGGGAGTGCAGCGGCCTTCGGCCACGCGCAGCTCGACGGTTTCCTGCATCCACGCCTGCACGCTGTCCTGCAATCCGAGCACCTGCGCGCGCGACAGCTTGCCGCCGCCCTCGGTGGGAAAGCCCGGAGTCAGATGCGCCGCGTACTTCAGCCGCAGGACGGCGCCGCGGTCGGAGACGTCGATGTCGCTGTAGCTGATGTTGCCGAGGTGTGCGTGCGCGGGCAGCGCTTGCAGCGCGAGCGCCAGCACTGCCGCGGCCGCGAGCATCCTGTGCGGTCGCGCCGGCGCCAGCGGCGGCGCGGCCGGCAGGAGCCTTGCGGGCAGCGCCCGCACCCTTGGCAACCGAGCCAGCACGTTCAGAAGAAGATGCTCTCGCGCGCCGCCCGGCCGCGGTCGAGCTGGGCCTGCAGGGCCGCCTTCACCTGGTTGACCTTCTCCTCGATGACGTCGTCCTCGTCCTCGTGATGGCCCTCGAACACCATGGGTTCGCCGAACTCGATGCGATAGCGCACCGGCAGCGGCCACATGCCGAGCGGCCCGAGCCACGGAAACGTCAGCGTCACCGGGAACGACGGCATGCCGAGGAGCCGTGCCAGCGGCGCCACGTTGGCGAAGCCGGGGTTCTGCTCTTCGGAGCCGACGATGGAAACCGGAACGACCGGTGTGCCCGTCTCCAGCGCCAGACGCATGAATCCGAGTCCGAACTCCATCAGCTTGTACGCATCCGCATAGAGCTTGTTCATGCCGCGTACGCCTTCGGGAAAGGCCAGGACACATTCTCCGTGATGCAGCATGTCCACTGCCGTCTCGCGCGTGCCGACCGCGCTCCCGGTGCGGTCCAGCAGAACGCTGAGGTAGGGCAGAGTTCCCAGCCAATACTCGCCCATGCCGCGCGCGAGTCGCGGCGGATTGCCTTCGAGGACGCACGCCGTCGACACCATCAGCCCGTCGAACGCAATCTGGCCGGCGTGGTTGCCGATCAGGAGAACGCGTCCCTGCGGAATGTTGTGCAGCCCGGTGGTCTGGCAGCGGAAGTAGTAGCGATACATCACCGCCGCCGGCAGGATGAAGCGCTTGAATGCCTTGGGGCTGTAGCCCCAGCGGTCGTAGCCGTATTCGTTGAGCTCGGTCGGAATGCGGTTGACCTTCTCGTCGATCTCCGCCGCAAGATCCGAGATCGGCGACGCGATTCCGCTGGCAAGCGCGCCGATCTGATCGACGAGCGATTCGAAGACGTCGACAGGATCTTTCATGCGGATACGCTCGCGAAGATCTCCGCCAGGGAGTGGCGCGGCCGAAATCCGGTCGCCGATCGGAACCGCGCGTCACTGATCGTGCAGGGATACTTGATGTAATCGATGGCGCCCGGCGGGAACTGGTACACGCTCAGGTTGAAGAGCGTGCCGATGAGCAGGTGCGCGATCGGATCCGGAATCGAGATGCGCGCACGGCCGATCTCGCGGATCGCCCGCTTGATCGGCACCGCGCCCGGACCGGCCACGTTGTAGACGCCGCGGATCTTCTTGTGCAGCACGATCTCGGTGGCTTCGGCGACGTCCTCGGCGTGGATGAACTGCATCATCGGGTTGAAGCCCATGATCGTCGGCACCGCCGGGAGCTTCAGGTACGTGCCGATCGCGCTATGGACGCCCGCGCCCAGCGTGTTGGCAGGACGCAGCACGCACGTGGCGATCTCCGGATAGCGCCACAGGAACGCACCCACCAGGCCCTCGACCTCGCACAGGTCGCGAATCTCCGGAAAATTGCGCGACGCATTCAGAGGATGGTCCTCGTCCATGTAGCGCGGGTTGGTGGGAAGGGCGCCGTAGACGTACGAGCTCGACAGGACGATGACCTGCTTGACGCCGTATTCCGCGCAATGCTCGAGCATGCGCTTGGTGCCGGCCACGTTGATCTCGTGGCGCGTGGCGGGATCGGAGCGGAAGTGCCGGATGAAGGCGCCGTGCACGACGGCATCGGGCCTCTCGGTGCGAAAGATGTCCTCGAAGCGGCGCTTGATCAGGTCGAACTGATGCACGACCACGCCGTCGGGCGCGCTGGGCCACGGCTCGCGGTCCACGCCGATGACCTGCCAGCTCCTGCACACACGTTTGGCGAGCAGACGCCCCTGAGCGCCCGAGATGCCCGTGATCAGCAGCTTCGGCACGCGGTGGGATTACGCAAAAACGAGCACGGGTACAATAAACGGGCGGTTCGGCCATAATGCGCGGCTCATGAGCGAGCGCGTGTCCCACTTCGAAGGCTGCCTCCTCGGCGTCATGATCGGTGACAGCCTCGGCTCGCGTGTCGAGAATGCGTCGGCGGCGATGATTCGCCACCGCCGCCGCGACGACCGCGGCATTCATGCGCTTCGCCCCGGCCTCTACGGCTCGACCACCGAGATGACGCTGGCGCTGGCGGAATCGCTGGCGGCGGAGCCCGACTTCGACGGCGACGACTTCGCGCGGCGCCTGGTGGCGCGCCATCACGAGGCGCGCGTTTACGGGCAGGGCACTGCCGCAGCGATTGCACGTCTTCGTGCGGGATTGGACTGGCGCGAGGTCGGCACCGGACACGGCCGCGGCTGCGCCGGCAACGCGGCGGCTACGCGCAGCGCGCCGATCGGGCTGATGTTCGGGCACGATGTCGAGCGCCTGCGCTGGGTCGCCGAGGAGGCCGCGGCGGTGACGCACACGCATGCATTCGGCGTCGAGGGCGCGGTGGTGTTCGCGCTGGGCGTGGCGGCGGCGCTTTCGGCGCGTGGCGATGCACTGGAGCCGGCGGATTTCCTGGATGCGATCCTTACCGAGGTCCACACGCGCGAATATCGGACGCATCTGGAGACGGCGCAGAGCATCGTGCAGCGGTCGTGGGAGCCGGCCGTCGTGGTCGGCCGGCTCGGCAACAATCAGACGGCGCTGGGATCGGTGGTCACGGCGCTGGCGTGCTTTGCCAGCCACAGCGGCAGCTTCACCGAGGCCGTCAGCGCAGCGGTCGCGCTCGGCGGCAATGCCACGTCGATCGTTGCGATGACCGCGGCCCTGGCCGGCGCATTCCACGGCATCGAGGATGTTCCCGTGCCCTGGATCGATGCGCTCGAGCGTGCGCAGATCGACGCGCAGGCGATGCTGCGGGCGGCGAGGGCGCTCGAGGCGCTGGCACGGTAGCGGGCACGTAAGCGCGGAACCCGCGGGCCAGGTTGCGCGTGCGCGAGATCGCACGCGACGTGCGCGAGCCAAGTAACGGTATCCGCGGCTCAGGAGCGGCGCGCGCTCCCGAACACGCTCACTTCTGCAGCGCCTTGTTGGCCACCGGCGGCTTGGCCGAGTAGTCGTAGAAGCCGAGCTTGGTCTTGCGGCCGAGATGGCCCTGCTCGACGAGCTTCTCCAGAAGCGGCGTCGGCTTCATGTAGTCCTGCTTGAACGTCGAGTAGAGGTTCTGCGACATCGCCAGCACGATGTCGAGGCCGATGTAGTCGGCGAGCGCCAGCGGGCCCATCGGATGATTGGCACCGAGCTGCATGGCCGTGTCGATGCCGGCGATGTCGGCCAGGCCGGACTCGACGCAGCGGATCGCGTCGACCATGTACGGCGTCAGCAGGCGGTTCACGATGAAGCCGGTCTCGTCCTTGACGAGCACCGGCGTCTTGCCGAGCTTTTCCACGAACGCGACGGCATCGGCCGTCACCGCCGCATCGGTGCTGGCCGTCGGAATGACTTCGACCAGCTTCATCACCGTGGCGGGGTTGAAGAAGTGCAGGCCGATGAAGCGGTCGGCGCGGCGCGTTGCCGCCTGCATCTGCGTGATCGACAGCGTCGAGGTGTTGCTGGCCAGGATGCAGGTGGGCTTGCAGATGCGGTCGGCGTCCGCGAACTTCTCGCGCTTGGTCGCGATGTCCTCGACGATCGATTCGATGAAGACGTCGGCGTCGGCGGCGTCCTCGATCTTGTCGGTGAACGTCAGGTGCGACATCGTCGCGTCCATCGCCGATTGCTCGAGCTTGCCGCGCTCGACCTGGGCCGCCAGCTGCTTCTCGATGGCCCCGCGGGCCTTGTCGCTGGGCCCCGGCGTGGCCTTGATCATCACCACGTCCAGGCCGGCCGCCGCCGCCACCTGCGCGATGCCCGAGCCCATCTGTCCGCCGCCGAGTACTGCAACCTTCTGGATGCTCATATCCATTCCTTCGGGTCAGGTCTTGAGTTTACGGTTATCGAGAAACCGTAATTCACACCTGAACCCATCTGTCTCTATCCGTTGACGCGGAAGACGGGGAACCAGCCGACCTTGTCGGCCTTGTAGTCCGCGAAGAGCTGCGGGATCTCGTCGTAGTCGTAGACGCGCGTGTCCAGTGGCGGCAGCCAGCCGTTCTTCTCGGCGAAGGCCACCGCCTCCACGCCCTGCTGGTAGCGCGCGTAGTGAGTGTTGATGTGCTGGTGGCGTGCGATGCACTCGCTGGCACGCACCAGCTCGATCATCATGCCTTCCTTCCATCCGGCCGTCGTGATGATGCCCTCGCGCGCCAGCGCCTTCAGCGTCGCACGGAAGACGGGCACGCCCACGTAGTCGATGAAGATGTTGACCATGTTGCCGCCGGTCATCTCCTCGACCTTCTTCATGAAGATGTTCTCGGCAGCCAGGTACTTCCTGGTGTACTCCTCATCGACGCGGAAGCGCTTCTTGTCGAAGTACAGATCGCGGAACTCGCGGCGGTCGATCGCGCGGATGCCGAGGCTCTCGATCGTCAGCAGCCGCTCGTCGGTCGAGGCGATCTGCGCGACGTTGCAGCCGGCGTGCTTGGCCAGCGCCAGCTCTCCCAGCGTGACGCCGCCGCCCCAGCCCCACACTTCCGGGTGCGGCAGCTCCTCGGCGTTCAGCAGCAGGCGCAGCGTGCCCCAGGCAAGCTCCCAGTTGGACCACGCCGTGACGTAACGCAGGGAAAACGCCGCCCACTGCTCGAGCGGATATTGGGTCTTGGCCGGAATCGGGATGACCTGGTGCGCCTTGAGCTTGGTCTGCTTGGCCAGGAACCCGATGGTGCCGGGGTCGTCGTAGCCGAAGATCTTTTCCGGATAGCCGAACTTGTCCGGCTGGCCGAGGCAGAACAGGATGGCCGTGTCTCCCTCGCGAACCGTGGTGACGGCGGTGCCGACCTTCTCGACGCGGCATACGCCGGCATTGCCGACGACCACCTTGGGCTCGTTGCGTGCGATGCAGATGTCGATGGGCTTTCGCTCCACCGAATGGCCCATGTTGCCTTCCATGCAACCGAACAGCGGCGACACCAGCACCTCGTTCGGCCCCGGATCGTCGAACTCGAACATCTCGCGAACGAGCTCGGTGCGCTGCGGAGGCGCACCCTTCTCACCGGCGTAGAGCACCCATGCGTCGGTTTTCACGGTCATCGTCAGCTCCTGTACGGGTTGAAAAAAGGCGCCGGAAACTAACGCGGCCGGTGGTCGAAGACAACACGGCCGTGCGCCGCTGAAACGAAAAAGCCCCCGCGTCTTGCGACGCGGGGGCTCCTTCAGGCCTTCGCTGGCTTCCGCAAGGAAGCGCGCGACGGGTTCAGCCTACGGGCAGTTGGAGCCGCCCGGCAGGTTGTACTGCGTGCCGTTGGCGCAATACAGGTCGAAGTTGAAGTTCAGCTTGACGCGGCCGGGGCCCGGCAGGCCGCCGGCGCTGTTGACGCCCGGGTTGGACGTCTGCGCCGTGCAGAACGTCGAGATGCCGTTGCTCTCGAAGATGCCAGGATCGCCGGTGGTGGTGATCGTCGGCAGGAAGCAGCTGCGGATCTGGTCGGGAACGCAGCTCCCGCAGTCGTTGCCGGGGCAGTCGGGGTCGAGGGCGTCGCAGTCGGAATCGTCGCTGCACGTGATGATGCCGACGGCGCCGTTGCGGTCGTCCGCACGCACCAGGCCGTCGCAGTGTGAGACGGTCGGGGTGTCGGAATCGCACTGGCCCTGGTTGTTGCCCACGTCGACGCAGCCGGCGATGCCGTCCACGCAGTCGTTCTGCTTGGACTGCGTGCCGCTGGTGCAGGTGCCCGCACCGGCAGCCGCGCACTCGGCGTTGGAGCTGCAGCCGATGGTCGTGTCGCCGCTGCACTGCATGCAGTGGCAGGGAGGCACGCTGCAGCCGCCGCCGGCCAGAGCCGCCGTGATCGACTGCGTGCCGCTCGAGAACTCGAGCGCCAGCGTCAGACCCGTGCCGGAGATGTTCGTGCCGGGGTCGGGGGGACAGTCGAAGCTGGTGTTGCCGAAGTCCAGGCTGGTCGCGTTGACGTCGCAGGCCGAACCATTGCGGGTGCCGCCATTGCAGGTGCCCTGGCGAACGCCGTTGTTGTACTGCGCCTCGGTCTCGCCGTCGCAGGTCGGGCACGGCTGAGACACGTTGATGCCCGTGTGCACGACCGCCTTGGTCGCCGTCGTCACGCTGTACTCGCCCAGGCCGATGGTCGTGCCATCGAACTCGGCCGCGAAACGGTTGCTGACGCAGACCGGCGTGCTGGCCGAGGACAGAGGCAGCGGCGGGCCGAAGAAGCACTGGCAGGTGTTGCCACCGCACTCGGTGTCGGCGCCGTTGATGACGTCGCAGTTGATGGTGACGTCGTTGCTGCAGCGGCAGGTGCTGTACGTGCCGGTGTAGTTATCGGGGACCGGAGTCGGATCCAGGGTGACGTCGCAGTTGTCGCAGTCGTCATCGCAGTTGCTGAGGTTCACCGCACCGAGGTAGCGGTCGATGACGTCGACGCCGTGCGCGAGACCGGTGTAGCCGGAGTCGAGGACGGTGTCGGTCTGCTTGACGCCATAGCCGGAGTTGATCAGCACGTTGGCCGAGGCCGGGCAGGTGCCGGGCAGCTCCTGGGCAGCGGCGGCGAGGCCGTTGGCCAGAGGCCGGACGACGCGGTCGACGACGCACTCGATCAGCTGGTCCTCGGACTGGCCGCACACGCCGAGGCTGCGCAGCTGGTCACCGGTCAGCGGGCCGCACGAAGCGTCGATGGCAAAGTTGACCGCGCTGAGCGTCGGTTCGATCTTGCCGCTGGGGTCGCCGATGGCGCAGTCCGCGCCGAAGTCGAGCGCCGTGCCCGTGAGCTTCTCTTTCGCAGCCTGGCACTTCGCGCGCTCCTTGCCGGCGGTGGCAATGGCCTTGGACGCCGTCTTGGCGATCGCGCCCTGGCAGGAAGCGAGTTCCTTGGCGAGCGCACCATCCGAAACGTCGGGGTTGCCGAGGATCGAGGTCGAGAGGCGGGTCACGTACTCGTCCGACAGCGCGATAAGGCAGTTCGAGAGCTCGGCGACGGTGTCGATGCCGGTGGTGGTTTCGCCGTCGTCAGCGTCCTTCACCGGGACCGGGCAGCGCGGGTACAGCGCCTGGATGTTGGCGAAGTTGGTGCCGGAGGCGGCGCCGCAGCCCTTGTCAATGGCGGCACGGACTTTGTCGCGCGTGTCGTTCAGCGTGCCCTTGAGGTCGGCGCCGTCGGTCACGACGTCGTTGCAGTTGCGGCTTTCCGCGGTCTTCAGACCGTTGCGGGCCTTGTGGCAGCCGCTGACGGCCTTCATGAGCGTGGCCTGATACTTTCCGATGTTCTTGGCGATGGTCGCGTGACACTTCGCATCTTGCGCGGAGGCCGTGCCTGCCGCTGCGATGCAAACCGTCGCTACCGTCACCGCACTGACGAGCAGTCGTGCAGTCATTCGATTCTCTCCTCCTGTGGGACTTAGGGAAGTCTTCCTTTTTGTCTGGTTCCGTCGATGCGGCTGCACCGGCGTCCCGAGCCGTTCTCCTATCTGCTGTTGCGGCATTTCAGTCAAGAGTGACCTGGTCTTTTGACAAACCGTCGGCAAGAAAAAAACGCTGCCAGTCCGCCCGCCTTGGGGGCGTTGCGGCCGCTGTCTAATTGCAGCGCCGCTGCAAGGAGCCGGCGTCGGCGCGGGGCGATGTTCGAGCGGCGCCAGCTTCGACGCAGCGCGTGCAAAGAGCCGGCGTCAGAAGCCCATCGTCCGAAGGTAGTCGTCCAGGCGCTCGAAGCGCAGGAACGGATTGGAGCGTTTTTCCTTTCCAATCGTGGACGTGCGCTCGGCGGCGTAGTTGTGGCCGGGCAGCAGGACGGTGTCGTCGGGCAGCTTCTTCAGCTTGTCGTTGAGGCTGTAGTAGAGCTGGCTCGGGTCCGATCCGGGCAGGTCGACGCGGCCGCAGGAGCCGATGAAGAGCGTATCGCCGGAGACCAGGTTGCCGTCCACGAGAAAACATTGCGAACCCGGCGTATGGCCAGGGGTATGGATCAGGCGAAGCGGTATGCGGCCGATGTCGACGGTGGTCTCGCCGTCGCAGGAGACGAAGTCGGCGTGGGTCATGCCGAGCTGGCGGGCCACGTACGGCGCCTCCTCCTTGTGCATGTAGACCTTACAGCCGCGGGCACCGAGCAGCTCGCCGATGCCCTCGATGTGATGGCCCATGAAGTCGCCGCCTATGTGGTCGGGATGGTAGTGGGTGATCAGGGCGCCGGTCAGCTCGAGGCCATCCTTGTCCAGCTCATCGAGCAACGCCTGGATGTCCCAGGCCGGGTCCACCAGCATCGCCTTGCGCTGCTCCATGTCGGCGATGACGTAGACGTAGTTGGCCATCGGCCCGATCTCGATCTGCTTGATCGCTAGCGACATTCCATGCTCCGTGGGAACGGGGTCAGGTCTTGCATTGAGCATCGTTCTGCAGTGCACGAGATGCCGGACTCCATGCTCATCTCGGCCCCGCGCTTATCGTCGGCCCCGCGCTTTGCGGCCGGGGGGCGGGGGTTCGAGGCCGTGCTGCCAGAGGACTTCGCCGTGGCCGGTGGCGTGGGCGATCCAGCGGGACTGGACGAAGAGGAGGTCGCTGAGGCGATTGAGGTAACGCGCGGCCTGCGGCGAGCAGGCGCCCTCGCGCATCAGCGAAGTGGCCAGACGCTCGGCGCGCCGGCACACCGTGCGTGCGACGTGCAACATCGCGCCGGCGGTTCCGCCGCCCGGAAGCACGAACGATTTGAGCTCGGGAAGGTCGGGCTGCAGCTCGTCCATCCATGCTTCGAGGCGAGCGATCGCATCGTCGCCGACGCGAATCATTCCTTCGTACTCGGCCTCCGGCGGCGTGGCCAGCTCGCTGCCGAGGTCGAACAGCTCCTGCTGCACGAACGCGAGCACCGAGTCGATGCGCTCGGCCGCCGACGTGCCCGCATACGGCTCCTGCGCCAGAAACGCGCGCACGACACCGAGCACGCTGTTCAGCTCGTCGACCTCGCCGTACGAAGCGATGCGCGGATCGTCCTTGGCAACGCGCTTGCCGCCAACGAGCCCCGTCGTGCCGTCGTCGCCCGTGCGGGTGTAAACGCGATTGATGCGAATGCTCACGGACCGTCTCTACGAAGAACCGCACGTCATGACCAATGCCCCTGACCAAACGTCGCTGGACGGCCGCGCGCAGCGGTGCAGCCGCAAGGCGCCGGGCGAGAAGCGAGCGTAGGCGGGCTGGAGGCCCGCCGCAGCGAGCGACGAGTCCGGCAACGCGGCGGATGCGCCACTCCGCGCGGCCGTCCCAGCTCAGCCGCCGGCTCTGGCCTCCACCAGCTCCCGCAGCCGGCTCGGATCGATGGGCTTCTTGAAGATCACGTCGCGCAGCCCCTCGGCCTTGGAGCGTTTGATTACGTGATCCTTGTCGTAGTAGTACGCCGTCATCAGCACCACCGGCAGCTCGCTGTGGTCGGCGCGAATCTGGCGGAACAATTCGTAGCCGTCCATGTCGGGCATCTGCACGTCGCTGATGACGAGGTCGACAGGCTTCTCGTCCAGCACCTTCAAGGCCTCCACGCCGGATCCGGTCGTAAAGACCTGGCATCCCTCGCCGCCGAGGATGTCGGCCATCGACGTGCGCACTTCCTCGTTGTCGTCGACCACGAGCACGCTCTTGCCGCGCAGGTGACATTCGGGCGGCGCCGGCGGCGGAGGAGGCGGCGGCGGTCCCGGCTCGTTCTCCAGGCCAAGGTCCGTCATCAGACGGCCCGGCATGTACTCGCTGGTCTGGTAGTTGCCCTCGGCCGCCATCTCGCCGACGCGCTCGACGATGGTCTGGATGCGCCGCAGCTCGCGCTTGATCGCCGCGATGCGGTCGTGCTCGCGCGTGTAGTCTTCCTCGCTCGCCTTCTGCTTGAGATAGCGCTCGAGCAGCTCGACCTGGTTGACCAGGACCTCGAGCGGATTGTTGATCTCGTGCGCCAGCGTCACCGCCAGCTGACCGAGCGTGGCGAGCTGGTCGTGCTTGCGCAGCTTGCCGATGTCCTTGGCGAAGCCGATGCTGCCCTGCTCCCGACCCTTCTCGTCATGGATGATGGAGCCGGAGATGGCCACGGGGACCGCGCGCCCGTCCTTGGAGATGAACTCGGTTTCGAACGTCGAAACGTGCCCCTTGCCGGCGCGCATCGACGACATCACGCGGCGGGCCTCGTTGGCCGTGGGATAGAGGCGCACGACCGGCGTGCCCAGGACCTCCTCGGCTTCGTAGCCGAGCGTCTCCTCGGCCCCGTCGTTGTAGAAGATGATGGTGCCGTTCTTGTCCACCGCCACGACGATGTCGGGCGAGGTCTCGAGAAGACGTTCGAAGTAGACTTTTGGAAGCTCTTTCAAGAGACCGGATCTTCGAGGGACTCCGTAACCAAAGCATCGTAGGCCGCGGCGAAAGGGAGTCAAGACGCCGACTTCGGCGGACCGTCCCCCGACACAGGGACGCTTTGCCGGTCAGCCCGGCCAACATAAGAGTCCGACGATGCTCACTCGACGAGCGCTTCTTTCCGGCATGGCGGCTGCGGTGATGCTGGCCGCTGCTGCGGGCTGCTACTGGCTGCGCTACGCCGACCTTGCCCGAACCCATGTCGAGCTGCTGGAGCGGCTGGCTTTGGATGCACGCGACGCCATGGCTGCGGGGCACCGGCTCTCCAACTCCGACATCGAGACCATGCAGTATCCGCTCGAACGTGCCGACCAGTTCGCGCGCATCAGCGACCGGCAGGACCCGCCGGCATCGCTCGTGGCCATGCGCGAGACCATCGAGGCCTACCGTCAGATGGTGGAGCTGCTGGACCGGCTGCGAGTAGCCGAGGCTTCGGACGAGGATCGTGCTCGCGTCGACGAGCTGGCCAAAAAGGTGTCGGCGTCGGCTCGGCGAACGGTCGCAGCGCTCGAAGAGGAATGACGGGTTCGGTGCCCTGCGGCGGCACCTGGGAAGGCCGCCCTACTGCGGCACCTTCTTCCAGTCGTCGAGGAACTTCCTGAGCCCGATGTCGGTCAGCGGGTGCGAGAGCAGGCTCTTGATGACGCTGAACGGGCAGGTGGCCACGTCGGCTCCCATGCGCGCGGCGTCGACGAAATGGGTGGGGCTGCGCACGCTGGCCACCAGGATCTCGGTGTCGTAGTCGTAGTTCGAGAAGATCTCGACGAGGTTCGAGATCAGGCCCATGCCGTCCTCGGAGATGTCGTCGAGGCGCCCGACGAACGGGCTGACGTAGGCGGCGCCGGCCTTGGCTGCGAGCAGCGCCTGCGAGGGCTGGAAGATCAGCGTAACGTTGACGCGAATGCCGTCGTCGCTGAGCGCGCGCGTGGCCTTGAGGCCGTCATAGGTGATCGGCGCCTTGACGACGATGTTCGGATGCAGCGCCGCCAGCTTGCGGCCCTGTTCGACCATTCCCTTGAAGTCCTCGGCGGTGACCTCGGCGCTGATCGGGCCGTCGACGATCTCGCAGATGTCGGCGAGCACCTCTTCGAAGCGGCGTCCGGTCTTGGCGACGAGCGACGGATTGGTGGTGACGCCGTCGACGACGCCGAGGGCCACGCCCTCGCGGATCTCTGCAATGTCGGCGCTGTCGATGAAGATTTTCATGGCAAACTCATCCTTGACGCCGCCGCGGGCGTCGGTTTCGGCCTTGGATTCGAGCAGCCCGAGTGCAGGACCGGACGCCGGGTGGCGCGTTCCTATTCCGGCGCCGCGCCTTCGTCGACGTGCGGTCGTGCACATCGCCACGCAAGGCCCGCGACCCGAGTGCGGCCTCGGTCACGACCGAAACAGCATCACCTTCTTCTTGTCCGGCGTATTCGCAAGCAGCGAGGAAACCGTCGACCCCAGCACGGGGTGGTGAAAGGCGGGCGCCAGCTCGGCGAGCGGCAGCAGCACGAACTTTCTGTTGGGGACCTGCGGGTGCGGGACCTTGAGGTTCTTGCTCTGGATCACCTCGTGGTCGAACAGGAGGATGTCCAGGTCCATCTCTCGCGACACGGACGTCTTGGCCGGATCGCGCTTGCGGCCGAGCGCCGTCTCGATCTTCTGCAGCTCCTTGAGCAGGCTCGGCGCCTCCATCTCGGTCGTGATCTCGACGACGCCGTTGAGGAACCAGTTGCGAGCCTTTCCGTGCGGCTCGCTTTCGTACAGCGAGGATCGGCGGGTGATGCGCGTCGTCGGCAGGCTGGAAAGCTTTTCCAGCGCCGTCTTGTAGTTACGCAGCCGGTCCCCGAGGTTGGTGCCGATCGCGATGTACGCCATATGGCTCACGGCGATTCCAGTTGCGCGCGATATAGCCGCTTTGGAGGGGGGCTAGCAACGGCGAGAATGTGCGTCTGCGATAGCGACGGTCCGCTAGAGGCCCAGGAGGTCTTCCATCGAGTAGAGGCCGGCGGGCTTGCCGGCCAGCCAGGCACCGGCCCGCACCGCTCCGGCCGCCAGGCAGTCTCGCGAGGCCGCCCGGTGCGTCAGCTCCACGCGCTCGCCCGTGCCGATCAGCATGACCGTGTGCTCGCCGACGTTGTCGCCGCCGCGCAGGGCCACCACGCCGATCTCGCCGGCCTTGCGCTCACCGGTCATGCCCTGACGGGCCAGCGTGAACGCGGAGGGCGCCTTCAGCCGCGCGGCCTGCGCCGCCGCCTCGGCCAGCGCCAGCGCCGTGCCCGACGGCGCGTCCTTCTTCTTGTTGTGGTGGAGCTCGACGATCTCGATGTCGAAGCCGCTGAGCCTGGCGGCCGCCTGCCGAACCAGCCCGAGCAGCACGTTGACGCCGAGGCTCATGTTGGCCGCCTGCAGGATCGCGACCTTCGTCGACAGCTCCTCGATCTCGCCGCGCTGCGCGGCAGTCAGGCCCGTGGTGCCGATGACGATGGGCGTGCCCGTCTCGGCGGCCGTGCGTGCATGCTCGATGGCCGCCTCGGGCGACGTGAAGTCGACGGCCACCGCGCCGCTGCCCGCCGCCCTGGTCGCAGCCGCGAAGTGACCGGTGATGGCCACGCCGATGGCGTCGATGCCGGCCACTTCGCCCGCGTCGCGCCCAATGAGCTCGGAGCCGGGCACCTCGACGGCCGCGGCCACCGTCGTCGCGTCTCCGGCCTGCGACAGGGCGATGATGCGCCGGCCCATGCGCCCGCCGGCGCCCAGTACGATCAATGGAACGCGCGTCACGGTCAGTCCTTCAGCAGGCCCTGCGCGCGCAGCACCTCGCGAACCTTCCTTTCGGGCTCGGGCGACAGCGGCGTCAGCGGCAGGCGCAGTTCGTTGCGGATCTTGCCGAGCATGGCCAGCTCGGCCTTGACCGGAATCGGGTTCACTTCCAGGCCGATGGTCTGGAACAGCGGCAGAAGCTCGTAGGTCAGCTTGGCGGCGCGCGCGAAGTCGCCGGCGAGAGCCGCGTCCACCATGGCCTTGACGCGCGCCGGAACCACGTTGGACATGACGCTGATGACGCCGTGCCCTCCGATC
Organism: Candidatus Limnocylindrales bacterium; assembly: GCA_035626395.1. Taxonomy (NCBI): domain Bacteria; kingdom Bacillati; phylum Chloroflexota; class Candidatus Limnocylindria; order Candidatus Limnocylindrales; species Candidatus Limnocylindrales bacterium. The sequence continues at coordinate 19,504 of DASPNR010000013.1, forward strand.
GACATGAGCGGCACCGTCACGGCATCGTCGCCCGAAAGCACGCAGAAGTCGGGACCGCACAGCTGGATGATGCGCAGCCACTGATCCACCGACCCCGAGGCTTCCTTCACGCCGACGATGTTCCTGATTTCAGCAAGGCGCGCGATCGTCTCGGGCGTCATGTTGATGCCGGTGCGCCCGGGGATGTTGTAGACGATCAGCGGCAGATCGCTCGCTGCGGCGATGGCCTTGTAGTGCTCGATGTGCCCGTGCTGGGTCGGCTTGTTGTAGTACGGGCTGATCAGCAGCGCCGCGTCCGCGCCGGCCTCCGCGGCCGCGCGCGTCAGGTTGCACGCCTCGGCGGTGTTGTTGGAGCCGGTGCCGGCCATCACCTTGATGCGGCCGCGCGCCTGCTGGATCGACAGCTTGATGACCTGCTCGTGCTCGTCGTGGCTGAGCGTGGCCGACTCGCCGGTGCTCCCGCACGGCACGATGCCTTCGATGCCGGCGGCGATCTGCTCGTCGATGAGGCGGCGCAGCGCCTCTTCATCGATGGCGCCGTCGCGAAAGGGCGTCACCAGAGCGGTGTAGGTTCCTCGAAACATGATGTCCTCTGCGGCGGGCGCGGATGGCGGCGCTCCGGGTCGTTCGTCGGCTGTGTGTGGCGGGAGCGGCGGGCCGGCGCAAGCGGCCGAAGCTGCATTGCTCCCGCGACGCGGCGCGAGTCGATGCGCCGCGCGCTACCGGCCCGGCAACGCGATCGTCCCGGTGAAGACTTCCACCGACGGCCCCGTCATCACCACGCTTCCGTCCTGGCGGTACTCGATCTCGAGATCTCCGCCGTTGAGGTGCACGAGCGCACGCCGCTGGCTTCGTCCGGTCAGCACGCCGGCCACCACCACCGCGCACGCGCCGGTGCCGCACGCGGCCGTCTCGCCCGAGCCTCGCTCCCATACTCGCATCGTCAGCTCGGTCGGCGAGTCCACACGAACGAACTCGGTGTTGACGCGCTGGGGGAAGAACGGATGGTGCTCGAAGGATGGTCCGATCTTCTCGAGGTCCAGCCCGCTTGGATCCTCGTCGAACGTCACGCAGTGGGGATTGCCCATGGAGACGCAGGTGACGCGCCAGATGCGGCCGGCCACTTCCAGCTGGTGATCGACGACGCGCCCGTCGGCGGCCACCGGGATGTCGCGGCCCTCCAGGATTGCCTGGCCCATCTCCACGCGGACGCGCTCGACCCGGCCGCCGCGGTGCTCGAGCTGCAGCTCCTTGATGCCGCAGTCGGTCTCGATGCGCAGCTCGTCCTTGACCGTCAGCCCGTGGTCGAAGACGTACTTGCCGACGCCGCGGATGCCGTTGCCGCACATCTGCCCGCGGCTGCCGTCGGCGTTGTACATCTCCATGCGAAAGTCGGCCTCTTGCGATGGGCAGATCAGGATGAGGCCGTCGCTGCCGACGCCGGTGCGGCGCTCGGAGACGAAGCGCGCAATCGTCGCAGGATCGTGCAGCGGCTGGCGCGTGCAGTCGACGAACAGGTAGTCGTTGCCGCAGCCGTGAAGCTTGGTGAACGTCAGCTCCATGGCGGCGATATAGCCGCCGCGGCGGTCAAGGCGAAATGCGCACGGTCAATCGCCGCAGGGCGGACACGTCAGCGGAACATCCTGACCGACGCCCTTGCGCAGAACGATGAGAGCGTCGGTCGCGGTGATCGAGCTGCTCGCGTTGACGTCGCACACGCACAGATCGCAGGTCGCCGATCCGACCGCCGAGCGCAGCACGTAGAGTGCATCCGAGGCATTGATCGTCGCGCCGACTCCCTCCGAGTCCGCTGCCGAGCCTTCGTCGCCGGCCACGTCGTCGCGATAGACCAGAAGCGGGTCTCCGCACGCACCGGGCAGCGTCGTGGTCGTCGTCGACGTCGACCCGACCGACTGGCAGACGACCTCCATGCGCACGCCGGCGAAGTCGCCGGAGGAGCTGGCGGTCTCCATCCTCAGGCGGATCTCGTCTCCGGCGGCGACCTCGATGTTCTCGAGCACGCCGGCGCCGCCCGACCCGGCGGCGAAGTGGAACGGCGCACCTCGCGAGTAGATGTCGCCCGAGGAGATGCTGCCGGTCGTCAGCACCGTGTCTTCGTGCAGGAGAGACCAGTTGATGGCGCGGCCGATGTCGCGCCCCATCCACGTCGAGCCGGTGATGGAGATGACGCCGTCGAAGGGGCTCGTCCAGACCAGCTCGGCCTGGCCGTTGCCCTGGCCGTTGCTGGCGTCCCATGTGTGGACGACGATGTCGCCCGCGAGGAAGTCGCGCTCGAAGGTGGCCTTGCCGTTGCTCTGGAACCAGAACGGCAGCCTGTTGGTGTCGTCCTCGGACTCGGCCCATCCAGGCTGGAACTCGCTCCATCCGCCGGCGATGCGCTGCCAGGCCTCGACGTGGGGCAGCGGGTTGCCGCCTTCGCGATAGGACCACGGACCGTTCGGATTGGAGGTTTCGCTCCAGTCTTCCTTCACGTCGTAGGTCTGGCAGAGACCGCCGGCATGCGAAGGCATGGCCGCCACGGATAGCATCGCGGCCAGTGCGGCAATGCACACGGCCTGTCGCTGATGGTTCGACTGCATCGCCGCATCCCTCCGGGAACGTGCACCGAAGCTGCCATGGAATCGTGCGCCGAGACAAGACGCCCCAATGGGGTACCGGCCGAAACACGACTTCGATGACGCCGGGATGCGGGCCGACAGCATCGAGGAATTCCGATGCGGAGGCCGTTCGAGCATGCGCGCTGCGGCCGCGCGCCGCCGGCCCTGTTCCCTTGGTCCGCTCGTGCTATGAAACGGGCGATGCAGTGCGCCGATCTGGCCGCTGCGATCACTCGAGCCGAACTGGAGGTAGCGTGCCCCGGCGATTGCCGCTGACGATCCTGCTTACCGTCGTAGTCGCGACCGGCGGCTGCGCGCACCAGCGACCCTACTACCGCTTCGACATCGACCAGTCGTGCGCGGCCTGCGACGTCAGCGCGATCGACGCGCGCCTGCTGCTGATCGGCGATGCCGGCGATCCCAATCGCGCCGGCGAGCCGGTGCTGCAGCTCCTGACCAAGAAGGCGCGCGAGCTTCCGGAGCGGACCACCGTCGTCTTCCTCGGCGACAACGTCTACGAGCGCGGAATGCCGAAGGTCGACATGCCCGATCCGCTCGCCGAGGTCACCGAGGCATCCAAGGTCCTGCTTCCCGACCTCATCGACACGCGCAAGGAGGCCGAGCGCTGCCTCAATTCGCAGATCGACGTCGTGCGCGGCACGCAGATCCCCGCGATCTTCATCCCCGGCAATCACGACTGGGACCAGTTCGAACTCGGCGGCTGGGACCGCATCCTCGAGCAGGGCAAGTTCATCGAGGCCGCGCGCCAGCAGGGCAACAACGTCATGCTGCTGCCGGCCGGTGGCTGTCCCGGACCCGTGTCCATTCCGCTCGGCACGCGCGGAATGCTCATCGCCATGGACACCCAGTGGTTCCTGGAGACGCGCGCCGACGGCAAGCCGACGGCCGACAACAATCCGACCGGCTGCTTCTACGTCACCGAAGGCGCCGTGCACGACGGGCTGGTCACGCAGCTGCAGATCGCCGCGCGCGAGGGACGCCGCGCCGTCGTGGCGGCGCATCACCCGCTCGAAAGCTACGGGCCGCACGGAGGTTTCGTCGAGGGCTGGACGCACCTGTTCCCGATGCGCTTCCTGCGGCACTACGTACCGTTCTACATGGAGTGGGTGCCGATGCCGGTGGTCGGCACGATGATGGTGTGGGCGCGGCAGTACTTCTCGCCGAGCCCGCAGGACTTCTCGAACGCACGCAACGAGCAGCTGCGCGCCTACCTGCGCCTTGCCATGGCGGAGGCGGAGAAGAAAGGCGCCCCCGCGCTCGTCTACGCCGCCGGCCACGATCACAGTCTGCAGGTGTTCCGCACGCATCCGGGGCCGCACTACGCGCTGGTCAGCGGTCTCGGCGCCAGGTCCCGAGCCTCGGCCGTCGGTGCTGCCAATCATACGCTGTTCGCGCACTCGAGCCCGGACAGCCCCGGTTTCATGCAGCTCGACTTCCTCAAGGACGGAACGGTCCGCCTGTCGGTGATCGAGGTGACGGGACACGAGATCACCGAAGGCACCGAGACGGTCACCGGAGACGAGGTCTTCTCGATGGTGCTGACCGCGGGCCGCAAGCCCCCCGTCACACGCTGGCAGCGCTGGCGCCAGCGCTTCTTGCCGAAGAGCGGGACGCGATGATGGCACGCGGCTCGTGCCGCAGCCGGCGGTTGGGCGCTCGCGCGGCGGCTTTCGCGTCTCGGGCGAACGCGGGGCCCGATCGCATGTCGCAGGAGTGCGCCGGCCGATGCCGGCGGCGCTAGCGCGCGGCTGCCGCCCCGGCGCCCGTCATGTAGGCGCGCCATCCGCCGTAGTCGGTGATGTCGAGCGCTCCCCGCAATGCTTGCGGCTCGCAGACGAAGCCGCTGACCTCGCTGCCGTCCTCGAGCGTCAGGCGGCCGATCGCCAGGGGTCGCGGCACCGCGGCGACGAAGCTGCCGAAAGCCTGCGGCGTCAGCGACCACACCTCGACCTCGATGGCGGCGCCGTTCTCGCTGACGCGCTGCAGGCCCGGCTTGGGCGGCAAGGTGTCCGGCAGCGCGAAGAGCCGGTAGTCGGCGCTGGTGCGCGTGACGGCCACCAACCGCGCGCCGCGTTCGGTCAGCTGGTGATGCAGCGGCATGCCCGACAGGTGCGCGCCGACCACGGCAATCGCAATGCGATGCGGGCGTCGCAGCCGCGGCACCTCGGATGCGACGCGGGATTCCAGCGCCGCACCGATCTCGAGCAGCAGCGCGTCCGACCCGCCTGGCGCGCACAGCGTGATGCCGAACGGAACGCCGCAGCTCCACGCATTGGTGGGCACGGCCACGGCGGCCAGCCCCAGCAGGTTCACGAAATTGTTGAAGACGCCCATCTTCGGGCTCGCCTCCAGCGGACGCGCCAGCACGTCCGCGATCGTGAAGAGCTGCGGCACCGTCGGCACCACCAGCACGTCGATGTCGTCGAGAATCGGTTGCGTGGCCGTCTTCTGCTGAACGAGCCGTTGCAGGCTAGCGTCGATCTGCGCCGACGTGATGCCGGCGGCTTCGGCCACGATGGCGGCGACGGTGGGATCGACGGCCTCGGGATGCGCGCGCAGGAACGTGCCGAAGGAGCGGTCGCGTTCCACCAGCCATGCGCCGCGGCCGTAGAGGAGATCGGCGGTCTCGCGAAAAGGCGCGTAGTCGATTTCGACGCACGTGCCGCCGGCGCGCGTCAGCGCCGCCACGGCCTTCGCGAACAGGTCGTGCGCTTCGCCATCGAGCGAGGTCAGCTCGGCAGCAGCGGGAACGCCGAAGACGAAGGAGCTTGAGCGCCGCCTCGTCGGAAGCGCAGCCGGCTGCGTCTTCTTCGCCTCCAGCACGGCAAGCACGCGCTCTGCATCGGCGCAGCCGCGTGCGAAGACCGAAACGCAATCCAGGGATGCGCACGCCGGCACGACGCCGTCGGTGCTGATCAGGCCGCGCGACGGCTTGACGCCCACGACGCCGTTGAGCACGGCCGGCACGCGGCCGGAGCCGGCCGTGTCGGTGCCGAGCGCGAAGCTGACGATGCCCTGGGCCACCACGACCGCCGAGCCGCTGCTGGATCCGCCCGCGATGTACTGGGAAACGTGCGCGTTGCGGCACGGGCCATGCGGCGAGCGCGTGCCGACGAGGCCTGTGGCGAACTGGTCCATGTGCGTCTTGCCGACCAGGATGGCGCCGGCGGCGAGCAGACAGTCCACCGCGGTTGCCGTGCGGTCGGGCGTGTACGCGTAGGCCGGACAGCCGGCAGTGGTGGGAATTCCGGCGACGTCGATGTTGTCCTTGACCGCGAAGGGAATGCCGTACAGCGGCAGCGCCCGTGGCCCGATGCGTTCCAGCTCTTCGGCACGCGCGAGCAGGCTGGCGCGCTCGACCACGTGCAGCCACGCCTCGGGCCGATTCGACAGCTCGATGGCATCCATCACCGCTTCCACCACTTTGGTGGCCGTGGTCCTGCCGCTGGCCAGCGCGGCGGAGAGGCTTTCGATGTCGGTCAGATCCATTGCCGCGACATGCGATGAAAAATGACGTCAGGTCCAGTGCTGCGCCAATGCACTCTCAGCGCGCGCGCATCCCATCCGGCAGCAGTGCCAGCAGCGGCGCACCTGCGAGGACGATCTGCCCGGGCGCGCACGCCAGCTTCTCGATCGTGCCCGATACCGGTGCGGGCACGGCGGTTTCGGTTTTCATCGCGGAGAGGACGACGAGGTCTTCGCCGGCCGCAACGTGCTGCCCTTCCTGGACCGGCATCGCCCACACCTGCGCACCGAAGGGAGCGGTGATCACCATCGCGGCGTCCGATGCGTGGAACTCCCCGCTCCGTGCTCGCAGCGAGGCCAGGCTTCCTTCGGCGCTCCTTGCGGCTTCGAATTCCCCCGAATCCACCCAGCGCTGGCGCTCTTCGGCAAAGGCAGCCTGCTGGCGCCGCCGGAACATGCCGGCATCTTCGGCGATGGAACCGAGGAAGCGGTGGTAGGCATCGACGTCGAAGGTGTCCTCCTCGATGCGAAGCTCATGGCGTCCTTCGACGACGGCGCGCCGCAGCTCGAGAAGCTCTCCGGCCTCGACCGGATGAAACCGGATCTGGTCGAAGAAGCGCAGCAGCCATGGGGCGCCCGCGTTGCTGCCGCGCCAGCGCTCGTACGTGTTCCACACCGGCACGGTGCGCCCGACCAGCTGATAGCCGCCCGGTCCTTCCATGCCATAGATGCAGAGGTAGGCGCCGCCGATGCCGACGGCGTTCTCGGGCGTCCAGGTGCGCGCCGGGTTGTACTTGGTGGTCACCAGGCGGTGACGCGGGTCGATGGGCGTGGCCACCGGCGCGCCGAGATAGACGTCGCCGAGGCCCAGCACCAGGTAGCTGGCGCCGAAGACGATCCGGTACACCTCGTCGTGCGACTCCAGCCCGTTGATGCGCCGGATGAACTCGATGTTGCTCGGACACCAGGGCGCATCGTCGCGGACCACCGCCATGTACTTCTCGACGGTCTTGATCGCCTGCGGGTCGTTCCACGAAAGCGGCAGATGCACGATGCGCGTGGCCAGCCGCAGGCCGGCGCCCGATGCCAGGCCGTCTTCCAGCGCCTCGAGCACGCGCATCAGCTCGAGCTGCGGCAGCACGTGCGGGTCGTAGTGCACCTGCACCGATCGGATGCCGGGCGTGACGTCGATGATGCCGCGCACGCTGTCGCTGCGGCGCGCGCGCTCGAGCGCCTCGAACAGAAGCTGCGCGCGGATGCGCAGGTCGATGTCGAGGACGAGCGGCCCGTACTCGATCAGAAGATAGCGATCGCCGCTGCGGCGATAGGTGACCTCCGGCGTGGCGGCGGTCGCCGCGCGCCTGCTCAGCACGCCGCTGGTCAGCGGCCCGCGGCGCCGGCCGCCGGCCGCCGGCGTGATGCCATGGGTGCGGTCGACGTAGCCGCGCCTTTGCAGCCATGCAGCCTGCGCGTGATCGGCGGAAGTCGCCTCCTCGGTGGAAACTGCACGGAACGTGACGGTATCGCCGGGGCTGAGCTGGCCGAGCTTCCACAGGTCGGCGTGGATGACGACGGCGGGGCAGACGAACCCGCCAAGGCTCGGGCCGTCGGGGCCGAGGATGACCGGCATGTCGCCGGTGAAGTCGACCGAGCCGACGCCGTAGGCTGTGTCGTGGATGTTCGACGGATGCAGCCCCGCGTCGCCTCCGTCGCTGCGCGCCCATGACGGCTTCGGACCGATCAGCCGCACGCCGGTGCGCGCCGATTGATAGTGAACCTCGAAGGACTGTCCGTAGAACGTTTCGATGTCCTGGTCGGTGAAGAAGTCCGGATTGGCGTGCGGACCGTCGATCACGCGCAGCTCCCAGGCCGGCCCGTACTGCTGCGCCATCGCGCGCGCCCAGCCCGGCTCCAGCGGCTCGTCGGGCGCCGAGCTGGCGTCCCCGAGCGGCAGCACGTCGCCGACGACGAGCGCGCGTCCGGCATGCCCGCCGAAGCGTCCGAGCGTGAACGTCGAGCGCGACCCGAGATATTCGGGGACGTCGAGGCCGCCGCGCACCAGCAGATACGTGCGGGCGCCGGGGCCGAGGATGGCGCCGAGCTCGAGCACGAACCCGGCGGCAACCTCGATCGGTTCCCACATCGAGCACGGCCGTCCGTCGAGCAGCGCATCGATGGTGGCGCCGGTGATGCAGACGGTGGCGGCGCGGTGGAAGAGCAGCGTCGGCCCGCGGATCGTCAGCTCCAGGCCCGACGTGCCTTCGGCGTTGCCGAGGATGCGGTTGCCGATGCGAAAGGCCAGGTCGTCCATCGGCCCCGACGGCGGCACGCCCACGTGCCAGTAGCCGAGACGGGCGGGCCAGTCCTGCACCGTCGTCATCGCGCCGGCTTCGATGACCTCGACCGCGCAGGGCCGATACTCGAAATCGGCGAGCGAGCCGGTGTGATGATCGCCGCGCACCAGCTCGTGCCACTCGGCGACGGCGCGCGCGTACTCGAGATTGGTTCGCAGCCCGCCGAGGCGGGTGCGCGACAGGGCGTCGGCGAGTCGCGCGAGCGCGGCCGCGCGGTCGTCGCCGTGGGCGATGACCTTGGCCAGCAGCGGGTCGTAGAAGGGCGAGACCTCGGTCCCGCGTTCGATCCAGCCGTCGATGCGCACGTCGTGCGGCAGCACGACCTCGGTGAGCACGCCCGAGCTCGGCTGGAAGGCGCGGCTCGGATCTTCGGCGTACAGCCGAACCTCGATGGCGTGCCCGCGCGGCCGGTGCCGATAGGCGTGCATCGGCGAAGCATCGCCGGTGCCGAGGCGGATCATCCATTCGACCAGGTCGATGCCGCACACTTCCTCGGTCACGCCGTGCTCGACCTGCAGGCGCGTGTTCACCTCGAGGAAGTAGAAGTCGCCGGTGCGCGCATCGAGCAGGAACTCGACCGTTCCGGCGGACCGGTACGAGACGGACCTGCCGAGCTCGACCGCGGCGGCGTGCATGCGTGCGGCCAGCGCGGGTGGCAGGTTGGGAGCGGGGCACTCCTCGAACACCTTCTGGCGGCGGCGCTGGAGCGAGCAGTCGCGCTCGCCCAGGCTGATCACGCTTCCGGCGCCGTCGCCGAAGATCTGCACCTCGATGTGGCGCGCGCGCGGCACGAACTTCTCGAGGAAGGTCTGGCCGCTGCCGAAGTGCGCGGCGGCGAGGCGCGAGACGCGGTCGAACTCGCGCGCGAGCTCCTCGTCGTCGTGGCACAGCCACATGCCGATGCCGCCGCCGCCGGCGGTGGCCTTGAGCAGAACCGGATAGCCGATGCCCGAGGCCGCGGCGATGGCGGCCGGCGCGTCGGCGAGAACGTCGGTGCCGGGGCAGACCGGCACGCCGGCCGCCGAGGCCAGCTCTCGCGCGCGGTGCTTGAGGCCGAAGTCGCGGATCTGCACCGAGGTCGGCCCGAGAAAGGCGATGCCGGTCGCTTCGCACGCGGCGGCGAAGTCGGCGTTCTCGCTGAGCAGGCCGTAGCCGGGATGAATCGCATCGGCGCCGTGCGTGCGCGCGACCTCCAGGATGACGTCGGCGCGCAGGTAGCTCTCGGCCACCGGCGCCGGTCCGATGCGCACGGCCTCGCTCGCCTCGCGCACGTGCCGCGCGCCCGAGTCGGCATCGGCATACACCGCCAGCGACGGCACACCGAGCCGGTCGAGCGTGCGTATGACGCGACAGGCGATCTCGCCGCGATTCGCGATCAGGACTCTCCGCGGAAGCGTCATTGGGGTCAGGTCCCGAATCTACGGTCTTCTGCCCTGTCGCCGTAGCTTCAAGACCGGACCCCGTACACGAGCATGCGCACCGGTGTGGGGTGGAAGGCGTTGCACGGGTTGTTGATCTGCGGGCAGTTCGAGACGACGACCAGCGTGTCCATCTCCGCGCGCAGGTCGACGTACTTGCCCGGCGCCGAAAGCCCGTCGACGATGCCGAGGGCGCCGTCCGCCTCCACCGGCACGTTCATGAACCAGTTGATGTTGCTCGTCATGTCGCGCTTGCCCATGCCGCGGCGCGCGTGCTCGATCAGGAAGTTCTCCACGCACGCGTGCTGGTGCTTCGTGTGATGCCCGTAGCGCAGCGTGTTCGACTCGCAGCTGCACGCGCCGCCGATGGTGTCGTGCCGGCCGCAGGTGTCGGCGGTGATCGTCATCATCACGCGGCCCTCGGTCGAGATCAGCCGCGTACCGGTGGTAAGGAAGATGTTGCCCTGCGCGACGATCGTCTCGGGCGCGCTGTAGCGCTCCTCGGTGTCGTGGGCGTTGTAGAGGATGCAGTCGACCGCCTGATTGCCCTCGAGGTCGATGATGCGCAGCGTCTGCCCCGCCGCCACGACGAACGACCACGGCGCCCGCGCCGGCACCACGGCGTCATGAACGACCACACCCGCGACGTCGGCGCCGTCGAGCTCGTCGACCGCCTCCGGCGCGCTCACGCCTCGGCTCCCCGCCTCGCTCATGCGTAGTAGTCCTCGACGTTCTGGAACGCGCGCAGCCGTTCCGGCGTCGACGCGCGCAGCGGATCGTCCTGCCGCGTCGGATGGCCGCGCCATGCCAGCACGCGCACCGGTCCGACGTCGTAGGTCGTGCGCGGATCGAGCACGTGCGGCGTGTTGGCGATCACGACCAGCACCCGCATCTCGGCGCGCAGCTCGACGTGGCTGCGCACGGGCTCGGCCTGCACGAAGGTAAGGGAGCCGTCGCCGCCCACGCGCACCTGCTTGAACAGGTTGACGTTGGGACAGATGTCGCGCTTGCCCAGGCCGTGCTTGGCCAGCGCCAGCACGAAGCGATCGCGCGCGCTGGGGCAGGGGCCGTGGTTGTCGCCGGTGCCGTACCTGGCGGCATTCGACCAGGGGCTGGAAGCTCCGCAGAGCGCGTCGTGGCGCGTGCTCGTATCGGCGCGGATCGAAAGCAGCACGCGTCCCATGTCCGACAGCAGCAGGTCACCGAGGCCGAGGTACGCCTGCCACTGCACCTTGACGGTATCGGCGACGTTGAGCCGTTCGCTCAGGCAGTCGGCGTTGTAGGCGAGCAGCGAAACGCACGCGTCGCCTTCCAGGTCGTCCAGGCGCATCGTCGTGCCGCGCTCGAGGACGCGCGCGGAGTAGCCGCCCGCGTCCAGACACTCGTCCCAGCAGAGGTCCTGGAGATCGACGCCGACTGGAAGATCGCACGCGTCGGTGACCGGAACGGTCGGCTTGGCGCGCACCGCGGCCGCTTCCCGCTGCGCCTTCGCGCGCGCGTGCTCCATGGCGCCGCGAGGCGTGGCTGTGTCGGAGGTGGTCATGTCCCCTCGTAACGCAAACCCGCTGCCGCAGAAACGTCGTCGCGATCGCGCTTGCCCCTACTTGGCGGCCGCCGCCATGAACGTGTTGTCGAATCTCAGCATGATGTTGCTGGCGTCGCCGGCCGTCTTTCCGCCCGGATACTGAATGCCGATTGCGTCGGCCGACTTGGCGCCGGCGCCGAGGAGCCCGTGCTCGAACGAGAACTTGCGCACGTGATCCATCGTCGTCGTCAGCGCCGCGCTGGCGGCGAAGTCCGCGGCCTCCTTGGGCGTGTAGAACATCCTGGTCGTTGCCAGCTGCGCCTCGAATCCGGCAAGGTCGGTGCCGGAGGCCTTGGCCATCGCTTCGCGCGCGGCCTTGCCCTTCTCCCCCTTGTCGGCCAGCAGCCCGAGCACCTCGTACCATGCGCCGACCAGCGCCTTGCCGAAGGCCGGGTTGTCCTGGAGCGTCTTGGTGTTGACGACCATCAGGTCGATGATCTCGCCGGGAATTCTGCTCGAGTCGAAGACGACGTGCGCGTCGGGCGTCCGGGCGATCTCGGAAAGCTGAGGGTTCCACGTCACCGCCGCGGTCACGGACTCGCTGGCGAAGATGCCGACGATGTCGGCGTCGGAGATGTTGACGACCTCGATGTCCTTTTCGGAAAGTCCCACGGACGCGAGCGCGCGCGCCAGCAGGTAATGGGACACCGACAGCTCGACGAGGTGGACATCCTGGCCTTTGATTTCCTCCAGTTTCGTTTTCTTCTTCAGGACGATTCCGTCGTTGCCGTTGGAGAAGTCGCCCACGATCAGGCCGGTGGAGTCGACTCCTCCGGCGGCCGGGATCGTCAGCGCATCCATGTTGGTCATGGAGCAGCCGTCGAACTGGCCGGCCGTGTACTGGTTGATGGATTCCACGTAGTCGTTGATCTGGACGATCTCGATCTCGATGCCGTTCTCCCTGGCGTGCTTCTCGATGATCCTGGAGTCGGAAAGGTAGCCCCAGGGCATCCAGCCAACGTAGATCGACCAGGCGATCTTGAACTTCTTCTTGGGCTCGGCACTGGCACCCGAAGGTGCCAGTGCCGTCCCGACGATGAGCGAGAACGCAAGGATGAAGCTGATTCTGCGAAGCATGATGGTCCCCGTTCTCGGCTGGTTGCAGTTCAGAAGGAGAAGGTCGCGCCGCCGACGAAGCGTGCGTCGCCGTCTCTCAGATTCAGATTCGTGTCGATGTAGCGCAGGTCGATCGAGATGTTCTTGTGAACGGCAACGACCAGACCGACGTTCCAGTCGATGTACTGCTCGGCCGTATCGCCATCGTTCTCGATGAAGAGCTGATCGCCGCCGAAGTCCTTCTCGTCGTCGGTCCACGTGTAGCCGAAGTTTCCGTCTACGGTCAGGCCGACGTACTTCGCCGCCGCGCCCAGGGGGATCGGCACCGCGATGCCGGTGGACGCGTAGATGCCGTCATCGGCGAAACCGAAGTAGTTCGGCGACCACACCAGACCGGCCTTGGGTGTCATGAACCCGAGGTTGTAGGCAAGCTTCAGAGCGAACTCCCAGTAGCTCCAATGCGCTTCGGCCGGATACCAGAGGTAGGTGGCGCTCGTGTCATAGCTCAAGTCGCCAAGAGCTCCGGCCCAGCCGGCGAAGAAATCCTGCTCCAGATACGTGTCTTCGGTGTCACACCCGTTGGTGCCCGGCGTGCAGTTGGGTGGATTCAGTGACTGGGCAAAGTTGATCGAGGAGCCCCAGGCGCCCACGTACAGCCCGGCCCAAGGCTTCCACGTCACACCGCCCTGCAGCGCGAAGTCGCGCTGCGTCTGCGAGACGCCGCGGAACGAGTAGTCCGAGATCAGCGTGACCAGGCCGGTGACGTCGCCCGGAATGAATCCCAGGAACTCATCCTCTTCTTCTTCCACTTCCGCCTCGGCCTTGGCTGCCGGCACCGGCGCCGGTGCTTCGGTCGTCTCCTCGTCGTCGCCATAGGCCCCGGCGCTGGCCGGCTGGGCCGCGCCCAGCATCATCGCGGTCGACAACGCCACCGTCGCCGCGCCCAGAAACACCTTCCCGTACTCGAGCTTCATCGAATCCTCCGTTTCCCTTTTTTCGATCCAGGCAGGCCCGGCGCGCCATCACGATCCGGGCCGGTCGCAAGTACCGACGCTTCTAGAGCAATGTTCACACCAACCGGTGGCGGGCGTTTTTCCGCCCGTTTTTGCGGGCACGGCGATGCCGCGTGCTCTCGCCGTGCCTATCGAGAGGGCAGGCGGTGCACGTCTCGTGAGCACAGCAGGTCGCATCGTGCTCCTGCTGCCGCGTTTGACGGCGCCTGGACAATGGCACCGGCGTTGCACCTCCCGGCGAGGGACCGGTCGCGCTCCGCGCGAGCGGAAGTGCATTCGTGAGATGGATCAATCGCGTTCCGAGAAGGCCTGCCGCGCTCGCCGTCGTGCCCTTCGCCATCCTCGCTCTCCTCTACCTGATGGGATCGAGTGTGCGGCTGGCTGCCAACCCGGCGGACAAGCTGATGCCGCCGCCGGCCGCGATGGCCGAGGCGTGGTCGGCCATGGCCTTGCACGAGGACGCGCGCACCGGACGGCTCCTGTTCTGGGACGACACCCAGGCCAGCCTCGCTCGCCTCGGCATCGGGCTCGGCATCGCGACCACGCTCGCGCTGGCAGCAGGATTGACGCTGGGGATGCTCCCCTACGCCGAGGCTTTGCTCGGCCCGGTGGTCACGGTGCTGTCGATGATTCCGGCGCTGGCGATCCTGCCGATCCTCTTCATCGTCCTCGGCGTCGATGAGCTGTCCAAGGTGGCGCTCATCGTGCTCGGTGTCCTGCCGTTCATGATCCGCGACCTGTCGCAGCGCGTGCGCGAGATTCCCGAAGAGCAATGGATCAAGGCGCAGACTCTAGGCGCCGGCAGCTTCCAACTCGCCACACGGGTGATCCTGCCGCAGATCGTCCCGCGCCTGATCGACTCACTGCGGCTGTCGCTGGGGCCCGCGTGGTTGTTCCTGATTTCGGCCGAGGCGATCTCGGCGACGAGCGGGCTCGGCTACCGGATCTTCCTGCTGCGCCGCTACATGGCGATGGACGTGATCCTTCCCTACGTCGTGTGGATCACGCTGCTCGCGTTCCTGTTCGACTGGGGCCTGCGCCGCATGCGCCGGCGTCTCTATCCATGGCTCGATGCGGAGACGGCGGGATGAGCCTAGAGCAGCCGAAGACGACACGGCGGGCGCGAATGGGCGGTCCTGGCGGAGCCGCGTCGTGACCGCGAGCGGCCGTAACGGCAGCCGCGGCATCTGCGTGCGCAACCTCTGGCACGAGTACGGCAGCAAGATCGTGCTGGAGCGCGTCAGCCTGGCGATCGAGCCGGGAACGTTCTGCGCCATCACCGGCCCCTCGGGCTGCGGCAAGTCGACGTTCCTGCGCATCCTGCTCGGCCAGCAGCGCGCGTCGCGCGGCACCGTGCTCCTGGATGGCGAGCCGCTGCGATGCGAGCCCGGACCGGACCGCGGCGTCGTCTTCCAGCGCTACAGCGTCTTTCCGCACCTGAGCGTCCTCGACAACGTCGCGCTCGGCCTCGAGCTCGAGCGCGCGCCGCGCCTGGGCCGCCTGTTCGGCTCGGCGCGACGCAGCGCATGCGACGAGGCGCTACGCTACCTCGAGGCAGTGGGCCTGAGCGCCGATGCCGCCGCCTATCCCCATCAACTCTCGGGCGGCATGCGCCAGCGCCTGTCGATTGCGCAGGCCCTGATCCGCAAGCCCAAGGTGCTGCTGCTCGACGAGCCATTCGGCGCGCTCGATCCGGGCACGAAGGAAGCGATCCACGAGCTGGTGCTGCGACTGTGGAAGGAGACCGGCATGACGATCCTCATGGTCACGCACGACATCCGCGAAGGCTTCAAGCTCGCGACGCGCCTGCTCGTGTTCGACAAGGTTCGCGTCGATCCGCATGCACCCGAGCGGTACGGAGCGACGGTGACGTACGACATCGCGTGCTGAGCCGGACGCTTCGGACGGCGACGAATTCCTACTCCGGCGCCGTTTCTTCCCGCGCCCGCAACTGCCGCGCCAGACGCCCCTTCGGCGACGACCACCGGCTGCCGATCGCGGTGCGGACGCGGTAGGGCTTGTCGGCCAGGAACAGGAAGAGCCGGCGGTTGTTCGGGGTCAGGTTGGTGCCGTCGATCCCGCGGCCTCGCGACAGCACGACGGTGGTGCGGCCGTCGGCGACGATGTCGTGCTCGGGCAGGTAGAAGCCGAGCGCGAAGGGCACGCCGCGGAACAGCTTCTTGTGTCGCGGCGCGACCGCGACGGCATCGATGCCCCGGCGGCGGCGGAGCTCGCGCTGCACGGCCTGCATGTCCTTGGTCTCCTGCACGGCCGTGCGTCCGGCCTTCGTCAGCACGACGTCCTTCCGGTACGAGCTCCACACCCCCAGGCCGCAGGCCAGAATCACCGCGACCAGATGGGCGCGCGGCGGAATCAGGTGCAGCAGCGCCGTGAAGAAGACCAGCGTGAGCGGGAAGTAGTAGATCGCCACGTACGAATGGAACGCCGACAGGTCGCGCATCGCGAAGATCCAGGCCGGTCCCGCAAGGCACATCAGCAGCAGAACCTTGCTTGCCGGGGCAGGGCGCGTCGCCGCGAACGCAACCGCCGCGCCGGCCACGGCAAGCGCCAGCACGACGCTGCCCATCCCGACCTCGCGCACGCGATTGCCGCGCCGCCACGGCATCAGGCTGCGCAGCAGCGACTGCGACTGGCGGCTGATCAACCTGGGCCACGGGACGTACTTGTCGATGCGGTCGTGGAACTCGGCGTCCAGCGACAGCCGGCGCGCGGCGCTGTCGACGATGCTGACCTCGGTCACCGGCACGTTTCGCGCGCTCGCCTCGACCGAGATGTTGTAGGCGAGGCATGCTGCGCCGAGCCCGATGCCCAGCAGGCATGCGCGCGTCGGGGCGGCGGCGAGCAGAGTCCGGAACGAGGCCCTCACGCCCTCGCGACCGGCCGCGCCCCACGCCTCGAGGAGCCACCATACGCCGAGCACGGCGAACGACGCGTAGCCGCGCCCCCATAGCACGGCGAACGTCGTGGCAAGATACACGCGCGCAGCGCCACGGCCGCGATACCAGCCGGCGATCGCCCACAGCAGCACCATCCAGCCGAGCAGCGCAGGCTGGTCGAAGTGCACCATGTCGCGATACTCGACGAGGTAGTAGCCCATGGCCGCGAACGCCGAGGCAGCCACGGCAACGGGAACGCTCATGCCCACCTCGAGCAGCAGCAGGACGCCCATGGCCACGGTCGCCACGTAGATGAGGTTCATGAGCTGCCGTGCGCGGTGGATCTTCTCTCCGGCCTTGAGCTCGCCGGCGTGCAGCGCCGCATGCATCGCGGCGCTGAAGAAGACGGGATATCGGTCGAAGTAGAAGAGCTCGCGGCCATCGTCCATCGCATACGACATGGTGTAGCCGACGAAGCGGTTCTCGGCCGTCGCGCGTTCGATGATCGCCAGCGTATGAGCGCTGACCCAGCCGCGGTGTCCCTGGCGAAAACCGAGGTCGGCCGGCTGGAAGACGAACACGAGAGCGAGCGAGGCCGCGAGCGCCGCCAGCGCCGACCAACGAATGGACGCCGGCCGCTGCGGCCACGTCAGCCGCGCCAGGATGCGGCGCCACCGATCCAAGAAGACGGAGCCTCAGCCCTTGGCGCGCGAGATGAAGCGCGCATCGCGCGTATCGACGACGATCTGCTCTCCCGATTCGAGATAGGCCGGGACCTGGATGACCAGCCCCGTCTGCAGCGTTGCCGGCTTGGTCTGTGCCTGGGCGGTGCCGCCCTTGATGGACGGATTGGTCTCGGTGATGGTCAGCACGACCGTATTGGGAAGATCGATCGAGATCACCTTGCCGTTGAAGACCACCGAGCGGATGTCCTCGAGGCCTTCGGTCAGATACCCCGGCGCGTCGCCCACATCGTCTTCGGACAGCAGGATCTGCTCATAGCTGTTGGTGTCCATGAAATGGAAGCCGTCGTCGTCGCGGTACAGGAACTGCACCGGCCGCAGCTCCAGGTCGGGTTGCTCGACCTTGTCGCCGCCGCGGAACGTCTTTTCCAGGACCTGGCTGGTGCGAAGATTGCGCACCTTGATCTTGGTCAGTGTCGACGCGCCGCGCGCCGACGGCGACTGCTGGTGGACGTCCAGGATCACGTACGGATCGTTGTCGACGAGGATGCGCATGCCCCGCTTGAATTCGCCGGTGGAGATCATGTGCGCGGTCTAGCGGAAAACGCCGGTGGCCGTAAGCGCACCCAGACCCGCCGCTCGTCCGGTCGCCCACGCCCACAGGAAATTGTAGCCGCCGATGGGCCCGAAGGCGTCGAGCATTTCTCCGCACAGGAACAGGCCGGGGCAGCGACGGCTCTGCATCGTGCGCGGGTCCACTTCGCCGAGATCGACGCCGCCGCCGGTGACCTCAGCCTTGCGGTAGCCCTCATGTCCGGTCCAGGGCAGCCGCCAGCGCGTCAGGGACTCGACGATCGCGCGACGTTCCGCTGCGCGAAGATCGGCGAGCGATCGCTCGGCAGGAATGCCCGCATCCGCCATCAACGCGTCGGCGAGGCGCGCGGGAAGGTGGCGTCGCAGCACGCCGGCCACTCCCGCGCGCTGCGGGCGCAGCATCTCCTCCCACTCCTGGCGCGTGCGCTCGGTCCACTGAACGTGGATGTCGCCGCCATCGCGCGTGGCCACGTGGGACACGTCGAGCACGGAGGGACCGCTGAAGCCCCGATGCGTGAAAAGGAAGCCGCCGCGCGACGTCGTCCTGCCTGCGCTCAGCGTGGCCGTGCACGAGACTCCGGCGAGCTCTCGGTAGCGTGCGGGCTCCTGCACCAGCGGCGTCAGCGCCGGGTAGGTCGGGCGCAGCTCGTGGCCGAGCTCGCCCGCGATGCGCAGTCCCGTGCCGTCGCTGCCGGTGTTCGGCACCGAAAGCCCACCGGTTGCCAGGATGACGGCCGCCGCGCGCAGCGGCGGGCGGTTTTCCAACTCGACCTCGAACGCATCGCCGAGTCGCCGCACGCCGACGACGCTGTGCTCGCCGCGAAGCTCGGCGCCGCGCGCGGCAGCGGCGGCAACAAGCGCATCGCGCACCTCGCGGGCACGGTTGGAGACGGGAAAGAGCTTGCCGCTGTCGGGCTCCAGTGCCAGCGCCACGCCCAGCTCCACCTCGAAGAACGTGCGCTGCTCGGCCAGCGGCCAGGAGCGGATCATCTTGCGCATTGCATTGGGCGAGGAAGCGGTGACGAAGCGCGACTCCTCCAGGCGCGACGGCAGCACGTTGCAGCGCCCGCCGCCGCTGATGAGGATCTTGCGGCCGCCGTCGCGCGTACGTTCGAGCAGCACCACGGGCGCACCAGCGCCGGCCGCGAAGATCGCCGCCATCAGGCCGGCGGCACCGGCGCCCACGATGATGATGGGGTCGCTGCGCACGCAGCGGCCTGTAGTGAAAAACGGTGCCCGGCACCATTTCCGCGAGGTTTCCGGTGTGCGGCGCGCGCGCGTGCAGCCGCCGATCGTGCCGGCTGGCAGTTCCGGCCCGACTCGCCGCGAGCAGCCGCCGGTGCGCTCGCGCCGGCGCGAGCGCATCTGTCCCCTACGCCATGACCATGATTAAAGGAGACGATGGTCTGGTTGCGATGCGCGGCCCTTGCCGCGGCGGTCCTGGTGAGCGCGTGCGGCGGCGAGGGCTCCAGCGCCGCACCCATGCGCGCTCAGGATCAGCCGCGGCCGGTGCGTCTCGTGACGGCGGAGGCCGGCACGCTCCCGCGCGGGGTGATCGCCACCGGCACGCTGGCCGCCGAAGACCAGGTCGTCCTGAACACCGAGGTCGCCGGCCGTCTCGAGCACCTTCCAGTGGACATCGGCAGCGTGGTCAAGGCGGGCGACGTGGTGGCCGTTCTCAACCTCGAGGACTTCGAGCTTCGCGTGGAGCAGGCGCGCACCGCGCTGGCCCAGGCGCGTGCGCAGCTCGGCGTGCCGGCCGACGGCTCGGGCGATGCGATCGATCCGGAGAAGACGCCGCTGGTGCGGCAGGCGCGGGCGGTGCTCGATCAGGCGCGCAGCCAGCGGCAGCGCGTGGCGTCGCTGCAGCCGCATGGCGCCACCTCCACGGCCGAGGTCGAGCGCACGGCTGCCGACCTGCGCGTGGCCGAAGCGCGACTGCAGGAAGCGCTGCACGAGGTGCGCAACCGGCAGGCGCAGGTTGCCGAGCGCCGGGCGGCGCTGCGCATCGCCGAGCAGCAGCTCGACAAGGCCACGCTGCGCGCGCCCTTCGACGGCGTGGTGCGCGAGCGGCACCTGTCGATCGGCGCGTATCTTTCGGTCGGCGCCGAGGTGGTGACGATCGTGCGCGTGCATCCGCTGCGCCTTCGCCTGGCGGTGCCGGAGAAGGAGACGGGCGCGATCGCGGTGGGCCAGCGCGTGCAGGTGCAGCTCGGCGATCGCACCAGCGCCGAGGGCAAGGTCGTGCGCATCAGCCCGGCGGTCGACGAGACGACGCGTACGCTGATGGTGGAAGCCGAAATTCCGAATCCGGCCGGGACCTTGCGTCCGGGTGCGTTCGCGACCGCCGAGATCATCACCGACCCCGACATGCCGGCCGTCCTCGTGCCGGCGTCGTCGCTGGTGGTCTTTGCCGGCGTCACGCGCGTGCTCGGCGTCGAGAACGGCAAGATCGTCGAGAAGCGAGTGCGCGTGGGACGCAAGCAGGACGACCGCACCGAGATCCTCGAAGGCCTCGCCGCCGGCGAGAGGATCGTCGCCGAGCCCGGCAACCTCGCCGCGGGCCAGGCGGTGATCGTCGAGTAGCGGTGCAGAAGCTCGCCGAAATCTGTATTCGCCGGCCCGTCTTCGCGGCGATGCTCATCCTGGCGCTCGTCGTCGTGGGTGCGGCCGCCTATCTGCAACTCGGTGTCGACCGGTTTCCAGCAGTGGACGTTCCGCAGGTGCGCGTGCGCGCGACGCTGCCCGGCGCCGCGCCCGAGGAGATGGAGACCGAGGTCGCGCAGCCGCTCGAGCAGGTCATCAACACCGTCGAAGGGCTGGACGAGCTGCGTTCCATCTCCGGCTCGGGAGCCACGGTGGTGGTCGCGACGTTTCTTCTGGAGCGCGACATCGACGTGGCCGCGCAGGACGTGCGCGACCGCGTCACCTCGGCCATGGGCGAGCTTCCGCGCGAGATGGATCTGCCGAGCGTGGCCAAGTTCGACAACGAGTCGAGCCCGATCCTTTCGGTGGCCGTGTCGGGAGAGCGCCCTCTGCGCGAGCTGACCGACCTTGCCGACCGCATCGTCAAGGTCCAGCTGGAGCGCTCGCCGGGCGTCGGCGAGATCCGCATGGTCGGAGGGCTGGAGCGCGCCATCAACGTCTGGATCGACGCCGACCGCCTGGCGGCGATGCAGCTGCCGATCACGACGGTGCGCGACGCGATCCTGACGCAGAACAGCCGCGTCCCCGGCGGCAACGTCACCACGCCCACCGTCGAGCGCAGCCTGCGAACGCTCGGCCGGCTCTCGGATGCGCAGGCGTTCGACGAGCTGGTGCTGGCCACGCGCGAAGGAACGCCGATCCGCGTGCGCGACGTCGGCTGGGCCGAGGACGGCACCAAGGAGCAGCGCTCGGTGGCGCGGCTCGACGACGTGCCGACGGTGACGCTGGAGCTCCGGCGCCAGTCGGGCGCCAACACCGTCGCCGTCATCGAGGGCGTCAAGCGGACCATCGAGGAGCTGCGCGCCCAGCTTCCGCCCGACATCAGGCTGGAGATCCTGCGCGACCAGTCGCGCTACATCCACGCTGCGCTGCACGAGATCACCGTGCACCTGGTGCTCGGCAGCATCCTGGCCTGCCTGGTCGTGCTGGTGTTCATGCGCAGCTGGCGCTCCACGCTGATCGCCGGCGTGGCCATTCCGGCCTCGGTGATCACCACGTTCGCATGCATGTGGGCGCTCGACTTCACGCTCAACAGCGTGACGATGCTGGCGCTGGTGCTGATGGTGGGCGTGGTCATCGACGACGCCATCGTGGTGCTCGAGAACATCTTCCGCTTCGTCGAGGAGAAGAAGCTCTCGCCGATGCAGGCGGCGCGCGACGCCACGGCCGAGATCGGGCTGGCCGTGCTGGCCACGACGCTGTCGCTGGTGGTGGTCTTCGTGCCGGTCTCGTTCATGTCGAGCATCTCGGGGCGCTTCCTCTACCAGTTCGGCATCACCGCCGCGGCCGCGATCCTGGTCAGCCTGCTGGTTTCGTTCACTCTGACGCCGGCCATGAGCGCGCGCCTGCTGCGGGCGGACGCGCAGGCGCACGACGGCAAGGCCTCGCGCGGCGGCTTCTACGCGCGGCTGGACGATCTGTATGCACGCAGCCTCGGCGGTGCGCTGCGGCGCAGGCGCCTGGTCGGCGTGCTGGCGGTGCTCGTGATGCTGTCGATGGTGCCGCTGTACGGCGTCATCCAGCAGGAATACATCCCCACCGACGTCGATGAGGCCGAGTTCGAGGTCAACGTGACGGCCCCCGAAGGCACCAGCGTGGCGGCGATGGACGATGCCATGCGCCGCATCGCGGCCGACATCTCCTCGACCCGCGGCGTGCGCAGCGTGCTGACCACGGTCGGCGGCGGCTTTCTCGGCATCGTCAACCAGTCCTCGGCGTACGTACGCCTGGCCCCGCACGAGGAGCGGTACTTCTCCTTCGGGCGTTTCTTCTCGTCACTGGTGCGCCTGCAGCCGTGGGAGGCGTTCGTCGGGAACTACACCCAGCGTGACGTCATGCAGGAGCTGCGCGCCAAGATGAAGAAGTATCCCGACCTGCGCGTGTCGGTGCGCAACGCCTCCTCGTTCAGCCTGGGCACCGCGGGCGCCGACATCGACTTCAACCTGCGCGGCCCCGAGCTCGAATTCCTGGCAGCCAAGTCGGAGGAGCTGCGCACGCGCATGCTCGAGATGGGCGGCATCGCCGACGCCGACACGACTCTCAAGCTGGCCAAGCCCGAGCTGCGCGTCGTGGTCGACCGCGACCGCGCCGCCGATCTGGGCGTGGAGGTCGAGGACATCGCGCTGGCCATGCGTCTGATGGTCGGCGGCGACGACCGCGTCTCGCGCTTCGTCGATCCGACCGTCAACGAGGACTACGACGTGCAGGTGCGTCTGGAGGAAGGCGACCGCAACGATCCCTCGACGATCCTGCGGCTCTTCGTGCCGTCCGCCAGCGGGCAGCTCGTGCGGCTGGACAGCGTGGCTCGCCTGGATCCCGCCGCCACGGCCTCGCGCATCGACCGTCTGGACCGCCAGCGCGTCGCGAGCATCCGGGCCACGGTCGCTCCCGGCTTCGCGCTCGGCGACCGCCTGGACGCCGTTCGCGAGGAGGCTGCCAAGCTCGGGCTGCCGCCCGAGTACACGACCGGCGTCAGCGGCAAGGGCCGCGAGCTCGAGCGCACGTTCACGCAGTTCCTGTGGGCATTCCTGCTCTCGATCGTGTTCATGTACATGATCCTGGCGGCGCAGTACGAGAGCCTGCTCGATCCGGTGACGATTCTGCTGTCGCTGCCGCTGTCGGTGCCGTTCGCGCTGCTCTCGATGTGGATGGCGGGCAGCACGCTCAACCTGTTCTCGGCGCTCGGCATCCTGGTGCTGTTCGGGGTGGTCAAGAAGAACTCGATCCTGCAGGTGGACCACATCAAGCAGCTTCGCGCGCAAGGCATCGAGCGCACCGAGGCGATCCTGCGCGGCAGCCGCGACCGCCTGCGCCCGATCCTGATGACGACGCTGACCCTTGTGGCCGGCATGATGCCGCTGGCGCTCGGCACCGGCCCGGGCGCCGAGGAGCGCTACACGATCGCGGTCGTCGTCATCGGCGGACAGTCGCTGTCGCTGGCGCTGACGCTGATCGTCACGCCGGTGGCCTACGCGATCTTCGACGACGCGCGCACCGCGCTCGTCGCGCGCCGGCGCGCGTTCGGCGTATCGCAGCGCGAAGCGCTCTGAGCTCCGGATACGCCGGGCGCCGCTCGTAGAAGTGAAGAGGCGGCCCGCCACCGCCTGCATCACGTCCGGATGAGCGAGCCATCGGTGAAGAGGGCGGTCGTCATGCCGGCGGCGCGACAGACCCGTCGCGTGCTTCAGCCGTGGACCGTCGCCGGCCCCGTGGCCTCGAGCATCTCCTTCATCAGGCCGTGCAGCAGATTCACGGCCTTCAGTGGACGGATCATCACCTTGAAGTCGTCGATGCGGCCATCCTCGTTCCAGTGGAACATGTCGACGCCGTTGATGTGGATGCCGTCGATCTCGGCCTCGAACTCCAGCACCGCATCGCGCGGCCCGATCACCTCGCGCACGTAGCGGAAGTTCGAAGACAGCAGCACCTGCGCGGCGGCCGACAGGTACATCGTCACCAGCGCCTTGCCGCGCTGAGGAGTGTGCACGACGGGCGAGTGGAACACCGCATTCTCGGCCAGCAGGCCGTCCAGCGCCGTCAGGTCGCCCGAGCGCAGCAGGTCGTGCCAGCGTTCGACGGTCGATGCGTGCGTGGAAGGTGCGGGCATGATTCCTCCTATGCGCGCGACGAGCGCAGCAGGCGGATTGCGGCGGTCATCGCGGCTCCGTCGCCTGACGCGAGATCAGTCGCTCGAGCTCTTCGCCGCTCACCGGCTTGACGACATGCGCGTCGAAGCCGGCTTCCCGGGTCCTGCGCCGGTCCTCGTCCTGACCCCATCCGGTCAGCGCCACGAGCAGCGCGTTCCTGCCCCAGGGCTGCTGCCGGATCATGCGGCAGGTCTCGTAACCGTTGCGGCGCGGCATTCCAATGTCGAGGATGACGATGTCGGGTTGCAGCTCCTGCGCCCTCGCAAACGCCTCCTCGCCGTCGTAGGCGGCGGCCACCGTATGGCCCATGAGTCGGAGCAGCATCGCGAGCCCATCGGCGCTGTCGCGGTTGTCGTCGGCCACCAGGATCGTGAGCGGCCGTTCGGTGTCGGAGCGGCCGGCCGATGTCTTGGCGGCGGAAGCGGCGCCGTAGGCGTCGGACAGCGGCAGCCGCACCGTGAAGGTGCTGCCGCCACCGAGGCCGGGGCTGTCGGCAGTCAGCGTGCCGCCGTGCATCTCGGCCAGACGTTGCGCCAGCGTCAGGCCGATGCCGAGTCCGCTCTGCGCCCGCTCGAGCGTGTTGTCGAGCTGCGTGAACATCTCGAAGATCGACGACATGTGCTCGGCAGCGATGCCCATGCCTTCATCCGTGATGCGGACCACCGCCTCGCCGTCCTCACGCGACGCACGCACACGAATGCTCCTGCCGGGGTCGGTGAACTTGGACGCATTGCTGAGCAGGTTCGCGAACACCTGCGCGATCCGCACCGTGTCGGCCCGCACGTACAGCGGCTCGGGCGGCAGGAGCACGGTGAGCTTCTGCTCCTTCGCGTCGATGTGGCGGCGCACCGTCTCCACGGCATGATCGATGGCGGAAGCCAGTTCGACGACGTCGAGGCGCAGCTCGAGCTTTCCGCGGCTGATGCGGCTGGCGTCGAGCAGGTCATCGATCAGCCGCACCATCTGGCCGAGCTGGCGCTTCATCATGTTGATGGCGCGCGCCGACAGAGCCCGGTCTTCGCCGGCGTGCTCGAGGATCCCGAGCGAATGCAGGATGGGGGCCAGCGGGTTTCTCAGCTCATGTGCCAGCGTTGCCAGGAATTCGTCCTTGCGGCGATCCGACTCGCGCAGCGCATCCTCGGCCCGGCGGCGGTCCTCGACGTCCACGCACATGCCGACCCACTCGCGGATGGTGCCGTCGCCGTTGCGCAGCGGCACGGCGCGCGTGTCGACTCGCCGGTATTCGCCCGTGGGTGCATGCCAGAGGCGCGCTTCGGCCTGGTAGAAATCGACGCTGGAGCGCGCCTGCCGCCATCCGGCCGCAACGGCGTCGCGGTCGTCTGCGTGAAGCGCGTCGAGCCAGCCGAGGCCCGTCAGCTCCGCATCGCTCTGGCCGGTGTAGCGCGACCACGACGGCTGCGGCGGCACGAGGTTCCCGTCGCGATCGGAAACCCAGACGATGGCCGTGGTCGCGTCCAGCAGCGCACGATAGCGTTCCTCGGATTCGCGGGTCAGGCGCTGCGAAGTGCGGCTTTCGGTGACGTCATGGAAAACCAGGATCACGCCGATCACCGAGCCGTCGTCGCCGCGGATCGG
Organism: Candidatus Limnocylindrales bacterium; assembly: GCA_035626395.1. Taxonomy (NCBI): domain Bacteria; kingdom Bacillati; phylum Chloroflexota; class Candidatus Limnocylindria; order Candidatus Limnocylindrales; species Candidatus Limnocylindrales bacterium. The sequence goes on from DASPNR010000013.1 coordinate 45,157, forward strand.
GGCGGCGCTGTCGGCGATGGGTCGCTGCTGGCCGTCCTTGGAAATGAGCAGCGTATGGTTGGCCAGGCCGACCACGCGGCCTTCGCGCAGCACGGTCGCGACAATGTCGTCGGCGGGGGCGCCGCTGCGTTCGTCGACGATCCGGAAGATGCGCACCAGCGGCTGGCCGCGCGCCTCCTCGAGCTCCCAGCCGGTCAGCGTCGCCGCCACGCCGTTGCAGTAGGTGACGCATCCCTGGGAATCGGTGGCGATGACGGCATCGCCGATGCTGGCCAGCGTAACGCGCAGCCGCTCTTCCTGCTCGCGCAGGGCCGCCTCGACCTGCCGCCGGCGGACGATCTCGGCGCCGAGCGCATCGATGCGCTGGTTGAGGTGCACGAACTCGCGCACCACTGCCTGCTGCGGAGCCAGGCGCAGCAGGATCGCCCGCTCGCCGCCGCCCGTGCCGACGGCCGCTCCCTCGGCGCGCATCAGCGTGGTGCCGTGCTCGTCGAGCAGTGCCAGCGAGCCCAGAACGAACTCGCCGCTGCCGGCGCACGCCCGCAGGTAGCGGGCCACGTGCTCTTCGTCGTCACCGACCAGCTCCTGCAGCGAGCGTCCCGCCAGCGGTCCCAGACGCCGCAGGCGGCGCATGGCTGCCGGATTGGCTTCCACGATGACGCCGGCGCGCGTCAGCAGCAGCATCGGCTCGGGCAATGGCCCGGCGAAGGCGAGGAAACGCGATGGCTCCACGCGGATCAGGCTTGGAAATACGCGCGTCCGTCGGCGGCCTCGGAGGCCGCAGTGGGCTTGAGGTAGACGACGACCCGGCAGCCGGCGTCGCCGCGAGCGATCGCCTGCTCGATGGCGACCTTGGCATAGCCGAGGTTGTCGGCGGCGATGCTGCCGAAGACGTTCGACGTCATCATGCACAGCGCTGGACGACCGACCACCTTCTCCGCGAACGGACAGGCCCGGTTGCCGAGGACGATCTTCTCGTCGTCCTGCTCGATGATGAAGAAGTCTCCCTGGATGCGTCGCTTGAGGTCGACGAGGACTTCGGCCACCTGCTCGCGCGTCAGCTGATCGGTGCCGAGGGCGGCCTTGTAGGCGCCGTTGATCTCGTCGCCCATCTCCTTGCCGACGACGCTGACGAAGCCGGAGGCCTCCTCGAGACCCACGACGTTCTGCAGCGTCCCCGCCAGATGGCGAAGAAGCGTACGCAGGAACACGTCTCGCTCCAGGGCGATCGAGGCGCTACGCGGGGTGATGGAAACAGGAGCGTCGTGCACGATGATCCTCCTCAGCCGGTCGGCTTTTCGCCGCGGCTGCCGTGCTTGCCGTGTAGCAGACAGAAGAGCGAAGCGCATGCCCCGTCGTCACGAATCATACCCCATGGGGGTGCCGCCGCTCGTGCCGGAGACCGGTTTCGGTTACCTTTGCCGGCTCGCATGCCGGCCGATGCGTCCCGTACCGGACGCTCCTCCTGGACCCGCGACCGCCCAGCTCCGGATTTCCTAGCCGCTCGAGAGAAGAGATCGATGCAAACCACCGCCAGTCGCCGCAGCGACGTCCGCAATTTCGCCATCATCGCCCACGTCGACCACGGCAAGACCACGCTCGTCGACGCCATGCTTCACCAGAGCGGGACCTTCCGCGCCAACCAGCAGGTGGCTGAGCGCGTGATGGACTCGAACGCTCTCGAGCGCGAGCGCGGGATCACGATTCTGGCCAAGAACACGGCCATCGAATACCAGGGCGTGCGCATCAACATCGTCGACACGCCTGGCCACGCCGATTTCGGCGGAGAGGTCGAGCGGACCCTGGCCATGGTCGACGGGGTCATGCTTCTGGTGGATGCCTCCGAGGGCCCGCTGCCGCAGACGCGGTTCGTTCTCCAGAAGGCACTGTCGCTGGGGCTGCCGCCCATCGTCTGCATCAACAAGATCGATCGGGCCGATGCGCGCATCCAGGAAGTGCTCAACGAGGTCTACGACCTGTTCATCGATCTGGATGCCACCGAGGACCAGCTCGACTTCCCCGTCGTCTACACCAACGCGCGCGTGGGCACGGCGACGCTGGATCTTGCCAGGCCGGCCGAGGATCTGAAGGTCCTGTTCGATCTGATGCTGACCGCTCTTCCCGGGCCCGCCGGGGACGAAACGGCCGACCTCCAGTTCCAGTGCAACAATCTCGATTACAACGACTACGTCGGCCGTCTGGCCATCGGCCGCATCAAGAACGGCGTCCTGCGCTCCGGGCAGATGTATTCGCTCTGCCGCCCCGAGGAGCCGGCGCGTCCGGTCAAGGTCACGCAGCTGTACATGTGGAAGGGCCTGCAGCGCATCGAGGTGCCCGAGGCCAGCGCCGGCGACGTCGTGGCCGTGGCTGGCATCGAGGACATCAACATCGGCGACACGATCGGCGACCGTGAAAACCCGCGGCCGCTTCCGGGAATCCGCGTGGACGAGCCGACGATCTCGATGTTCTTCGGCCCCAACACCTCCCCGTGGGCTGGGCGCGAGGGCGAGTACGTGACTTCGCGCAAGATTCGCGAGCGGCTGCTGCAGGAGCAGCGCCGCAACGTCAGCATGCGCATCGAGGACACGGACTCTCCCGATACCCTGCGCGTGACGGGCCGCGGCGAGCTGCAGCTCGGCATCCTCATCGAGACGATGCGGCGTGAAGGTTACGAGATGCAGGTGTCGCGCCCGACGGTGGTCACGCGCGAGCGTGACGGCGCTCTGCAGGAGCCGGTCGAGCTTCTGGTCATCGATGTGGCCGAAGACTACGTCGGCGTGGTCAGCCAGCTGCTGGCGCTGCGCAAGGGCAGGATGACGCGCATGAGCCCGGCCGGCACCGGCCGCGCCCGCATCGAGTTTCGCGTTCCCTCGCGCGGCTTGATCGGCTTGCGCGGCCGCTTCCTGACCGAGACACGCGGCACCGGAATCATGAACGCGCTCTTCGACGGCTGGATGGAATGGGCGGGACCGATCCAGGGCCGAGCCAACGGCGCGATGGTCGCCGACCGCGAGGGCATGGCCACGCCGTACTCGGTCTGGCATCTGCAGGAGCGCGGCATCATGTTCATTCCGCCCGGCACCAGGGTCTACGAAGGCATGGTGATCGGCGAGTACTCGCGCGATGCCGAGCTCAACGTCAACATCGTGCGCGAGAAGAAGCTCACCAACATGCGCGCCAGCGGGCACGACGAGGCCGTCGTCATCACGCCGCACAGGCAGATGGGCCTGGAGGCGGCGCTGGAATGGATCGACGACGACGAGCTGGTGGAGGTGACGCCGAAGTCGATCCGCATCCGTAAGCGCGTGCTCAAGCAGGTCGAGCGGCCGAAGAAGAGAAAGAGCGAGTCGGACTGAGCAGGCGCCGCGGCGCTGGGGCCGGTTGCGGCGACGGTCGCTGAAAGAGACGGCGCACTCGAGGACGCAGCGCACCTGCCGCCGTGCCGGGGCGCTTCCTCCGTTGACTGAGGTCTGCCTGCGCCCTACGGTGCCGCGTTTTTCGCAGGCTGCCTCCAGGGGAACAACATGGAATTCGTCGCGCGCACCGGGCGTGAGCGGACACGCCGCACGCTCATCGCCGTCTGCTCTCTTGCCTTCCTCGCCGCGAGCGCCGCCGCTCACGAAGGCGACCACTGGCCCATCACCGGCGGGATCTTGAAGATGAGCTTCTCGCCCGACGGCTCGCGCACCCGGATGCTTTTCAAGACGAAGAACCAGATCAGCATCAACCCGGTGAGCCTGGCCAAGGATCCGACGCTGGAGCCGGCCACGCTGATCGTCCGCGGGAGCGGTGCGATCCCGGGCAACACCGAGCTGCTGGAGCTGGACGCCGGGAACTGGTCGCGCATCGGGACCGAACAGTCGCCCAAGGGCTGGAAGTACCACGACAAGTACCCGAGCAACGGCGTCACCAAGGTGCAGCTGAAGACCGGCAAGACCGACGGGTCCCTGGTGATCCAGGCGCAGGGGCACACCTGGCCCTTCCAGATCCGAGGGCCGCAGGATTCCATCGAGATCGTCCTGACCATCGGTGAGTTCGCGTTCTGCGCCGAATACTCGGCCGATCGGATGGCGGACTTCCGCGTCAACCGGGAAGGCGAGATCGCCGCGACGTTCTCGCTGGCTCCGAGCGACTGTCCGGCGGTGTGCGGCAACGGCGTCGTCGAGACCGGCGAGGAGTGCGACGACGGCAATCTGCTCGACGACGACACCTGCACCAGCCAGTGCCTCGGCTGCAATCCCTCCGAGGCCGAGTTCGCCAGCACCTATGAAGGCATCCAGCAGCTGATCTTCGACAGCCCCGTCTACAACTGCAGCAACGACATCTGTCATGGTGCCGCGCAGGAAGCCGGCCTGGATCTGCGCGCCGGCTCGTCCTACGCCTCGCTCCTGGGCGTGGCTTCGACGGCGTCGCCGTCGGTCGAGCGCGTCTTCGCCGGCGATGAGGACAAGTCGATGCTGTACATGAAGCTGGCGGACAAGACGCTCGGCACCACGACCGCGCCCGGCAGTCCCATGCCGATCGGATCGGCCGTGCTCACCGAGGACCATCTGCAAGCGGTGCGGCAGTGGATTCGCGGAGGCGCGCCGGCCGACGGAGTCGTCGCCGGAACGGCCGAGCTGCTCGGCAGCTGCCTGCCGGCACCCACGCCGCTTGATATTCCCCAGCCTGCCGCGCCCGAGCCTTCACTGGGCACGCAGCTGCCGATGCCGGGATATGATCTTGCGGCGCGGACCGAGGTCGAGGGATGCGTAGCCAGCTACTACGATGTCTCGGCAACCGTCCCTGCGGAGATGATCGTGGACTGCCCGCGCGATCCTTCCGACCCCAGCCGCTACATGTTCGAAGGCACGAACGGCACGGGGCCGCTGGCCAACAAGTGCTTCTCCTACGACGGCAGCACGCTGTATCAGGACGCGCAGTCGCATCACTCGATCGTCCACATCTACCCCGGCGATCATGATTGGGACGACGAGGGCTGGGGCGGCTGGCGCTGCTACGGCGGCCCGACGCCGCAGGCGCAGTGCAGTCCGGCGGTGGACGGCGCATGCGGCGAGGGTGGCGTGTGCGGCAGCGCGTTCCATCGCGGCGTTGCCTGTCTGGCTGTCCTCGGCAGGCGATGGGGCGCGCCCGACTTCAGCACCTTCAGCGCCCCCCAGTTCTCCGGCGCCCAGGAATCGGTGTCCGACTTCGACCTGCCCGAAGGCGTCTTCAACACGCTGCCTCTCAAAGGGCTGATCGTGTGGAATTCGCACGCCTTCAACCTGACGGCGCAGCCCACGGAAATGGAGGCGTGGCTGAACGTCTCCTACACCGATCATCGGGTCTGGGAGGCCCAGCGGCTGTTCAACTCGCGCTGGATCTTCGCGCAGAACGTGCCGGCGTTCCAGCAGCGCGAATACTGCGGCACGCACACGTTCGAGGAGGGAGCGCGGCTGTTCCAGCTGTCTTCGCACACGCACAAGCGCGGAATCCGCTGGCGCTACTACCAGGCGCCGCAGACACCATGCTCGTCGCCGGCGGCGTGTCCGCCCGGCGATCCCGGCGACATCTTCTACGAGAGCTACGACTACAGCGATCCGCTGGTGCTGAACCCGGATCCTCCCGTTCTCTATTCGGGCAGCGTCGAGAGCCGCACCATCAAGTTCTGCTCGCTGTACGACAACGGCTACACCGATCCTGCCGACGTCAAGATGCAGTCGCGCTCGCCGTACCCGACCGGCACGACGCTGGTTGGCGGCCCGTGCAGCGACTCGGCGGTTCGCTGCATGGGCGGCCCCAACTTCAATCAGCTCTGCCACGGCAACGACTACGAGTGTCCGCAGTCGACGTGCGATGCGTGTCCGCTGCTCGGCGGCGTGACGACCGAAGACGAGATGTTCATCGCCGTCGGCAGCTACTACATCGCTCCCTGAGCGGCGACGCGTTGACCGGCCACGCACCGCCACACCGGCGCCGGCACGCCGTGGACGCGGGAACATCACGATGGCCGCAGCTGCGCGCGCGCGCGCGACGGCGGTCGCGATGAAGATCGCCACCTACAACGTCAACGGCGTCAACGGGCGCCTGCGGCGCATCCTGGAGTGGCTCCAGGAGACCGCGCCCGACGTCGTGTGCCTGCAGGAGATCAAGACGACCGACGAGAAGTGCCCGGCGCAGGCGCTGGCCAGCGCCGGCTACCACTCGATCTGGCACGGCCAGCGTTCGCACCACGGCGTGGCGATCCTGTCGCGCGGACGGAGACCGGTGGAGCGCCGCCGCGGCCTTCCGCAGAGCGGGAGCGAGGATGCCGAGGCCCGTTATCTGGAGGCGGAGGTGGCAGGCATCGTCGTCGCGTCGATCTATCTGCCCAACGGCAACCCGCAGCCGGGCCCCCGGTTCGATTACAAGCTGGCGTGGATGGAGCGGCTGATCGCTCACGCGCAGACGCTGATCGACTGCGGCAGGCCCGTGGTGCTCGCCGGCGATTTCAACGTCGTCCCCACCGACTTCGACATCTACGACGCCTGGGCATGGCAGCTCGACGCGGTCACGCAGCCCGAGACGCGCCAGGCCTACCGGCGGCTGCTGTCGCAGGGATGGATCGACTCGCACCGTCACCTGCACCCGGCGGACCGGATCTACACGTTCTGGGTCAACGCCCACGCGTTCCGCCGCAACGCCGGCTTTCGCATGGACTTCCTGCTGCTCAGCCCGAGCCTTGCCCCGCTTCTGGCAGCGGCGGAGGTCGACGCGCCATTTCGCGGCCGCGAAGGCGCCAGCGATCACGCGCCGACGTGGATCGAGCTCGAGGAGCCCGGGCGCTGACTGCCGATTGCGTCGCCTCATGGAATGGGCGAGGTCTGTGCACATCCCATCGCATGCAGGAGAGCTTCCATGATCGGCTACGTCACTTTGGGAACCAACGACATCGAGCGCGCCGCCGGCTTCTACGACACGCTGCTCGGCACGCTCGGCGCCAGGCGCGTTATGGACATGGGCACGTTCATCCTGTGGGGCGTCGACCCGACGAAAGGGATGCTGGCCGTTACCAGGCCATACGACGGCAACGCCGCCACCGTCGGCAACGGCGTGATGGTCGCGCTTGCCGTCGATTCCAAAGAAAAGGTCGATGCGGTGTACGCCAAGGCCCGCGAGCTCGGCGCAGCCGACGAAGGCGCGCCCGGACCACGCGGCGGCAACTTCTACGCGGGCTATTTCCGCGACCTCGACGGCAACAAGCTCAACGCGTACTTCGTCGGCTGACCGGCAAGACGGCGCGCCCCGAGCAGGCCAGGCTGCGCCGTGTCGCGCCGGCGGCGCAGCGGCGCCCGGCTCGCCAACACAGGTGCCGACGGCCGCTCCGCGCTGGCTCGCGGCAGTCAGGCTACACTGGCTTTCATGCCGGCCACCGACCTGCTCCATTTCGCGCTGACCTCGTTCGTCACGCTGCTGGTCGTCATCGACCCATTCGGCACGGTGCCGATCTTCACGTCGCTGACGAACCACCTGGCGATCGAAGAGCGCAAGCGAGTGCTGCGGCGCGCGGTCGCGCTCGCATTCGGGATCGCGCTGTTCTTCCTGCTGGCGGGCCGCGCCCTGCTCGGCTACCTCGGCGTCAGCGTGCATGCCTTCGGCATCAGCGGCGGAATCCTGCTGTTCGCGGTCGCCATGCCCATGCTCTTCGGCCATCGGCCCGGGCTGCAGGCGCCCGAGCAGAGCGAGCATTCCACGCGCGGCGAGGACCTGGCCGTGTTCCCGCTGGCGATCCCCCTGCTGTCGGGCCCCGGCACCATCGCCACCATCCTGCTGCTGACGGCCGACGCCGACGGCGATCTCGCGCGGCTGCTCGTGATCGCCGCCGCCGTGGCCGCCATCTTCGCGATCACGCTGATCGTGCTCCGGCTGGGCGAACGCTTCCTGCACCGCATGGGTACCGGCAAGGTGCACATGGTCACACGCGTGATGGGCATCGTGCTGGCTGCGCTGGCCGTTCAGTACGTGCTCGACGGCGTCGCCGGCTACTACCGCTCCCTGCTGTGACCCGAGTGCTCCCGCAGCGTGCCAGTCGAGGGACGAGGGCGTCGAAAACACCCGTGCAACCGCACTGCCCATCGCGCTAACCTTTCACCGGACATTTGCGCGCTCGTGCGAGGCCGGGGGGAATCGTGGTTGGCGCGCGTCGAACTCGAAGAGGATCCTTCATGCGAACCGCAGCCCCCCTTCTCCTTGCCGCTCTTCTTTGGATGCCAGCGCCGGCGCACGCCGCCCTTCCCAAGTGCGGTGACGTCAACGACAACGGCTCGATCAACGCGTCCGATGCGCTGGCTGCGCTGCAACGCGCGGTCGACGACGGAACCGAGCTGGATTGCGGCCCGCGCGGAAAGCTGCTGCGGACGGGGCAGACGGCATGCTTCGACGCCGAGGGAGCCGAGGTCAGCTGCGAGGGCTCTCCCCAGGCCGGTGCGGTCAATCGCGGCATCGCGCGCAGCTCGTCGGACAATGACGACGGCACCATCACCGACGAGGTCACCGGCCTGGTGTGGGAGAAGCTGTCCGACGATGGAAGCATCCACGACCGCGACACCCTGCTGACGTGGGAGGAGGCGTTCGACAAGATCGATCAGCTCAACGCCGCCGAACTGGGAGGCCACGACGACTGGCGCCTGCCCAACGCCTTCGAGCTGCTGACGCTCGCCAACCTCGGCCGAACCGACCCTGCCTACTACGCGGCGCATTTCGCGAAGAACTGCGAGCCCGATTGCAGCGCGCAGGAGTGCAGCTGCGTGCCCTCCTCCAACGACAGCTGGTCCTCGACCACGTACGTGGCCGAGCCCGATCGCGCCTGGCTGGTCAGCGCCGCCGATGGGCGGCTGTTCTCCGATGAAAAATCGGCGTTGCACACGGTGCGCGCGGTGCGCGGCGGCTACATCGTCGAGAGCACCGGATCGGCCGCCGGCGCCGAGCAGGCCCAGGATGCAGGGTCGCCGTGCGGCGACGTCGACCTCAGCCACACGGTCACCGCCTCCGACGCCCTCGCCATCCTCAAGGCCGCCGTCGGTCAGGAGATCGAGCTGCGCTGCTCGCCGCGCGCGGAGACGCTGCAGACCGGGCAGACCGAGTGCTACGACAGCGGCGGTGCGCAAGTGCCGTGCGCCGGCACGGGGCAGGACGGCGAGCTTCGCATGGGCGCGCCACGCGCCTTCCGCGACAACGGCGACGGCACCATCACCGACCTGGCGACCGGGCTGATGTGGGAGAAGCTCGCCGATGACGGCACGATCCACGACATGGACAACGCTTACACGTGGGCCGACGCGTTCGCGGACAAGATCATCCAGCTCAACACGACGATGTTCGCCGGCTACGACAACTGGCGGCTGCCGAACATCTTCGAGCTCGTCACGCTCCTCGATCTCGGCTCCGCCGATACGGCGCTGCACGCGATCTTCAGCGCCAAGAGCTGCGACGACGGCTGCTCGGTGACGATGTGCAGCTGCGCGCCGAGTCATCCGGAGCAGTGGTCGTCGTCCACCTATGCGGCGGCACCGGCAATGGCCTGGGCAATGCACCTGGACGACGGCGCGACGGTGCCGCAGGCCAAGTCGGAGACGGCAGCGGTGCGGGCGGTGCGCGCCGGCAACTGACGGCGGCTGCGCTCGGCCCCCTGAAGTGCCGGAAACGGCGGACATGCGTTGACCGGCTTCCCGACTGCGGTCCAGCTCGATCGCATGGACTCGCAGACGCGTATCGCGACGGCACTCCGGTGCCCTGAGCGGCGCCGGCCGATCACCGCCGAGGACGGCGAGCGCGGGCGCTGAAGCCGGCGGGGTCGGCCGCGGGGCCCGTTGGGGCGAGCGGGCGCCGCCTCTGCGTGGCGTCATCGCGGCCAGCGCACGGCGCCGCCTTGGCTTTCGGCCGTTCCAGCGGTAGGCGGGGGAAATGGCCGACGAAACCCTGATCGCGGTCTTCGTGGATTTCGAGAACCTGGCCATCGGCGCTCGCGACCTGCACAGCGACGAGTTCCGCATCGAGCTGGTGCTGAAGCGGCTGCTCGAGAAGGGCCGGATCGTCTACAAGCGCGCGTACTGCGACTGGCAGCGCTACCGCGGCGCGATCCGGGACTTCCACGCGCAGGGAATCGAGCTGATCGACATCCCTGCCAGCAAGCACAGCGGCAAGAATTCCGCCGACATCCGCATGGTCTGCGACGCCCTCGATCTGTGCCATTCCAAGGGCCACATCGACGTGTTCGCGCTGCTGTCGGGCGACAGCGATTTCTCGCCGCTGGTCTCCAAGCTCAAGGAGAACGACAAGCGCGTCATCGGCTGCGGCGTCAAGGCCTCGACCTCCGACCTGCTGGTCTCCAGCTGCGACGAGTTCCTCTATTACGACGACCTGGTGCGCACGGCCGACAAGAAGAAGCCGCGCTCTCGCGGCGGCCGCGGCCGCACCCGGCGCGAGCCGGCCAGCGACGGGCATCAGGAGGCGCTGGACATGCTGCTCGCCATCGTTTCCTCGCTCGAGGAGGACTACGATCCGGTCTGGGGCTCGCTGGTCAAGCAGACGCTGCGGCGCGTGTACCCCGACTTCCGCGAAGAACGCTACGGCTACTCCGGCTTCGCCGATCTGCTGCGCGACGCCGAGTCGCGCGAGTTGATCGCGCTCGATTACGACGAGGGCCGCGGCAACTTCAAGATCCGCAGCAAGGCCTGACGCTCCATGACGGTCCTGGCCGGCACGCCACCGCTCAGCGCCGACCGGCTCCGGCAGGTCCTCGAAGCGGCCGCGCGGCAGGCGGGAGGCGAGCCGCTGGATGCGCTGGCACGCGTGCTCGCGCAGGAGCTCGGCGTGGACGCCGCTGCGATGCGCGAGCTGGTGCGGTTCCTCGACGAGCGCGTGCGCCAGTCCGAGCAGCAGTTCCGCGACCTGTTCGAGGAAGCTCCCATCGCCTACGTCTACGAAGAGACGAGCTCGCGCTTCGTCAGCGCCAACCGTGCTTTCCTGGATCTGCTCGGCATCAAGCCCGAGGAGGTCACGCAGACCTACGGCCTGTCGCTGGTGGCGCCGGTGCAGGACGTGCAGGAGAAGGTGCACGCGTCGCTTGCGGCCGAGCAGAGCGGCCAGGAGCGCGGCGCCATCGAGATCGAGCTGCGCCGCAAGGACACCGGCGCGCCGGTGTGGGTGCAGCGCTACTCGCGGCCGCTCCCCGACGGCAAGCACACGCGCACGATGATCATCGACATCACCGCGCGCGTGCTCGCCGAACGCGAGAAGGCGCGTCTACAGCAGCAGAACCGCTACCTGCAGGAAGAGATCAACACCGGCTACAACTTCGAGGAGATCGTCGGGCGATCGCCGCAGATCCGGGAGACGCTGCGTCTGATCGAGCAGGTCGCACCGACCGACAGCACCGTGCTCATTCTCGGCGAGACCGGCACCGGCAAGGAGCTCGTGGCGCGCGCCATCCACGGCGCCTCGCGGCGCAAGGGCCGGCCGCTGATCAAGCTCAACTGTGCGGCGCTCCCCACCAACCTCGTCGAGAGCGAGCTGTTCGGACACGAGAAGGGCGCGTTCACCGGCGCCACCGAGAAGCGGGTGGGGCGTTTCTCACTGGCCGACGGCGGCACCATCTTCCTCGACGAGATCGGCGAGATGCCCCCCGAGGTGCAGGTCAAGCTGCTGCGCGTCCTGCAGGAGCGCGAGTTCGAGCCGCTCGGATCCACGCGCACGCAGCGCGTGGACGTGCGCGTCATCGCCGCAACCAACCGCGACCTGCGCAAGGCCGTGGCCGAGGGAAAGTTCCGCGCCGATCTCTTCTACCGCCTGCACGTCTTCCCGCTTCACGTTCCGTCGCTGGCGGCGCGGCAGGAGGACATACCCCTGCTCGTGCACTACTTCGTCAACAAATACGCCGCCAAGATCGGCCGGCGCATCGCGTCGGTCGAGCCGCAGACGATGCAGCGGCTGATTGCCTACCGCTGGCCCGGCAACATCCGCGAACTCGAGAACGTGATCGAGCGCGCCATCATCCTGTCGCCGGGCGAGAGCCTGATTGTCTCGCCCGACATGCTGCCAGGTGCGGCCGCCGTCGCCGCCGCGGAGGCTTTCCGCCACCTGCCGGCCTCCGCCATCTCCGCGGCCGATGCCGAGACGGCAGCCGAGGGCGCCGGCGTCGCCAGGCTGGCCGATCATCAGCGGCAGCACATTCTCGACGTCCTGCGAGAGACGGGCTGGGTGATCGAGGGCGAGCGCGGCGCAGCGCTGCGGCTGGGGCTCCATCCGAACACGCTCCGAAGCCGGATGAAGAAGCTCGGCATACGGCGCGACGGCGGCTGAGGCATCAAGGCGCTGCGCACCGTGTGGCGGTGCCGGCGCCGGCGGGCAGCCAGTGGCCGGCCCCGGCCCGAGACGGGCCCGGGAGCGCCTTCGCCGACATGCCCGCCGCGCTCGCCCTCCTTTCCTCCGGTGGCTAGAATGCCCGCACAGGGCAAGCGCCCGATGCGCCCATGCCGACCGGTGGCGCGCAGCAGCACGGCGGCTGCGCCGGCGGATCCATCCAGAATCGGAAAAGGAGACATGCTTATGAAGCGGACCGGGACTTGTTTACTTTCCACCTTGCTTCTTCTCGGCAGCGCCAGCCTGGCAACGGCCGGCGCGTACGGCGAGGAAGAGACCGCCGAGACGCCGGCGGCCCCTTCGGCTCCGGCGCCGGCGGCAGCCGCCACCGATACCGTCGTGGAGGCGAAGTACGGCGAGCCCGGCGGCTACATCGAAGTCGGCGGCTCCTACGTCGTGCAGGTGTTCGATGAGGACGCCGGCATCAAGGGCGTGCCGCTCGACGACACCGACAACACCGGCGGCTACGAGATCCGCGCCGGCTACCGCGTCAACAACTGGCTGGGCATCGAGGCGGAGTGGGAGCAGTTCCTCCACTTCAAGAACGTCAACCTGCGCGACACCGGATGCACGGTCGACTGCGGCGCCAATCTGGACATGTGGAGCCTGATGATGAACGCCAAGTTCTTCCCGCTCCGCGGCCGTTTCCAGCCCTACGGCATCGTCGGCATCGGCGTGGCCAAGGCCGAGTTCGAAACCAGCCTTCCCATCGGAAAGCAGGATGAGCACGGCTTTGCCGCCCGTTTCGGCGTGGGCGTCGACGTCTACATCACCGAACAGATCGGTCTGGCCTTCGAGGCCGACTACATCCTGCCCACCGGCGACGCCCACGAGTTCGACGTCATTCCGTTCAGCGGAAGCATCTTCTACCGCTTCGGCTGAGCTGCAGAGATCACACGGCCGCGGACGCGTCCTGGGTGGACGGCCCCTCCGGCGCATGCGCCGGAGACGCGTCCGCGACCGTGCTGGTCGCCACCGCCGATTCCGGCGCTGGCGATCCCCCCTCGACCTCTTGATCGGCGCGCGGCGGGAAGTCGCCTGCCGCTTCGTCCTTGGCCGCTTCGCACTCGTCTGACTGGTGAGGTGACCGGAGGTGGTGCCGCATGCGCGTGGATGCATGCAAGAGAGCCGAGCGTGATTCCCCACGACGCTGCGGCCCTGACGATCGGCTTCATCGACGCTTCCCCTTTTCCAAGCGCCAGAGAACCTGTCGTCCGCCCCCACGGCGCGAACAGCTCCAACAGGAGAATATTGGATCGATCGCATCCAACAAGGGTTGTCCGACGACGCGGGAAAATATTCTTCGGAAATTGAGAAGCGCCAAAAAAAGCGCGTGGTCAGTCGGCGCGATCACCGATGGCGAAGAGCGTCGCATCGTTGATCGCATAGACGGTGCCGTCGGGACCGGTGAGCGTGGGCGTGTAGCCCTGGCCGAGACCGCCGTTGAGCTCGATCGATTCGCTCAGCTCACCGGTGGTCAGGTCCCAGCGATAGAGCCGGCCGTCTTCGTTGTTGGCCAGCACCGATTTCGTGATCGGGTCGACGGCGGCCGTGTTGATGCACCATTCGCGTAGAGCGTTTGGAAACGCCGCAACCAGTTCGTCATCCACCGTCGGGCTGCGCACCGTCATGACTTCGTTCATCACGTCCAGCCCGGTGACCGGATCGCGCATGCCGACATTGGGATCGAGCACCGCAATGCGGTTGATGCCGGTCCCGCCGGCCGTGGCGTAGTCGTTGTACTTGGACAGAATCAGATAGGAGGAGGGGCCGGTGTAGGAGGCGACGATGGCGGCGGGAATGATCGAGGGCGTGTCGTCCCAGCCGAAAGCCCCGACGTAGCCGGCAGGCACCAGATCGGCGTCGAAGTGCATGAGCCAGCCGCGCCCATGGTTCCACCCGTACAGCTGCTCGAGCACACCGAAGTAGACGTGACCGTCGGGACCGACCGTGGGAGCGGCGGTGCCGTCCTCGAGGAGCAGTGCGTCGATCGCACTGCTGGGATCGACGAGGCGTACCATCGCGCGCGTCTCGAGCGTCCGCGCATCGAGCCCCACCAGATAGCCGGCCGCTCCGTCGGTAACCGCCACGTACAGGCGCGTGCCGTCGGGGCTGATGGCCGGCGCCGAGTTTCCCAGGACCTGTGTCATCGCGGCATCGCCCGTCATCTCGGCCGGCGTCACCCACGACGCCTGCCCGTCATCGCTCATGCGCACCAGGACGCTCTCGAGATCGGACGGCGGCGTGCCCACGACCTCGACGCCGAAGAAGACGTTGCCGCCGCCGTCGGCGGTCAGCGGCGTGTTGATGAAGACGCTGTCGCGAAAGGCCGTGCGGTCACTGAGATAGTTCTCGAGGCCGTAGTAGGCGCGGCGCTCGATCTGGCCGCCGTGCTCGTCCACCAGCGTGCGCGTGAGCACGGTGCCGCCGGCCGCGGGAATCCAGAGCTTGTCGGTCGAAGAGAGCACGGGCGAGAACGTGGGCAGCCAGCGGTGCGGCGGGATGACGTAGTCGCTGCGCCGGCTCCATCGCCGCCTGCCGTCGGTGCCGTCCACGGCAACGACGCGGAACTTGCCGTCGACACCCAGCTTGACCGGCACGACCACGGTGTTGGCCTGGGTGATCAGCGGGGAGCCGTAATGCGCCAGCAGGCTGCCACGCCGCGTGTACTGGGGCCGGCGGTCGACGCGCAGCTTCCACAGGATGCGCGTCAGCGGCCGCGTCGCCACATCCCCGATGGCCGTGTGCTGGGAGTTGCGCCCGGCGGTTCCCCAATACGGCGCGGCGAGCGCTGGAGCGGCCACGAAAACGGCAATGCCGATCGAAAGGAGTGCGGTGCGCACGGACATCGGTCTCGCTTAACATCGCGGTTGCATCAATGACGAGCCGCTTTCGGCGGCTCCCACGCAGACGGGTCGCGTCAGGCGGCCGCGACTTCGCGAGCCATCGGGGCGGCCAGCGTGAAGCGGAACGTGGCGCCGCTGCCGACCTTGCCTTCGGCGGCCACGCGGCCGCCATGGCGGCTGACGATGCGGGCCACCGTGGCCAGACCGATCCCGGTGCCTTCGTATTCGGTCGGAGGGTGCAGGCGCTGGAAGGGCTGGAAGAGCTTGTGCACGAAACGCATGTCGAAGCCGCAGCCGTCGTCGCGCACGAAGAAGACCGTTTCGTTGTCGAGGCGGTCGGCACTGACGTGGATGCGCGCGCTCTGGCAGCGGCTCGTGTACTTCCAGGCATTGTCGATCAGGTTGACGATGACGATGCGCAGCAGGCGCGGGTCGGCGTCCGCCACCAGGCCGTCATCGACCTGGAAGTCGACGTCGCGGCCCGGCCACCGCGCCGCAATCTCTTCGGCCACCTCCCGGAACAGCGCCGTGACGTCCACCCTCTGCAGGTGCAGCTCGCTGCGCACGACGCGTGAGAGCGTCAGAAGATCGTCGATGAGCCGCGACATGTTGCGGCTGGCCTTCTGGATGCGCGCCAGATGCGAGAGAGCCGGCGGGGTCAGCTCTTCGCCGTGGTCGTTGGCCAGCAGCGTGGCGAAGCCTTCGATGGAGCGCAGGGGCGTGCGCAGGTCGTGCGAGACGGAATAGGCGAACGCCTCCAGCTCTCCATTGGCCGTCTCCAGCTCGGCCGTACGCGAGCGCACCTTGAATTCGAGCTCGCGGTTGAACTGGCGAAGAACACGCTCGAGCGCGGCACGGCTGTCGGCCAGCGCGCGGACGGCGGCCTGCTCGCGCAGCTCGGCGAGCGTGTCCTTCTCCACCTCGCGCGCGCTCAGCACGGAGGCGCCGAACGCCAGCAGCAGCGTGAAGTACTGATAAGTCGCACCATGAACGCCGGTGCTGCCGCCGAACACGATCATGAAGGCCGCCGCGATGGCGGCCACGATCACGGTGACCAGCTGCGAAACCCAGCCCCACGGCAGATAGCTCGAGGAGGCCAGCGCAACCATCATGAAGACGAGATTGGTCGTGCCCAGGTCCTGCACCACCGCTCCGGTGATGCCGGTGACGATGTGCATCGTGCAGGCGATGCCCACCATGCACGGCACGATGATGCGCCGCTCGGGCGTGCGCCGGGCGACCAGGTAGCCGACGATCGCGGACAGGATCTGGACGGCCTTGGAAGCGAACAGGATGAAGAGGTGCGACTCGTCGAATGCGAGGTGAATGACACCGTAGGCCGAGGTGGCCACGATCGTCACCCATATCACGTGGCGGAAGCGGCGCAGCAGCAGCGGCGCCAGCGCCTCTCGCGACGGACCGGAAGGCTCCGCCGGCACCGGTGCTGGCGCGGCGTACTCGGCGTACTCGGCCGCGACCGGCAGGGTCCCTGCATGTCCGGTGGTCGGCGGCGTGCTCGTCACGCCGCGTAAAATAGGGGGCCGTCTCACCCACGGCCAGACCGGCGGCGGGTCCATGAAAAAAAAGGACGGGCACGGGGCCCGTCCTTCGAAAGCACGGCGGCTGGCGGCCGCCTGCCGGATTCATTCCTCAGTAGTCGTAGCCGCGCATGCGGTCGAAGTGCCGGCCGATGCGGTCGATGATGAACCGGTGCGGAGGCACCACGCGGTAGCCCGTGCACCGGCGTTCATCGTGCGTCGTGCCGTCGCTCATGTACGTGCGCGTCACCTCGCAGTCGCGGTCACGGAAGACCTCGCGGCTGGTGACCGCCGGCTGGTACTCGTAGCGCTCCTCGTAGTAGGTCGGCTGGTTCTGGTAGACCTGCGTCGGCTGATTCTCGTAGACCTGCGTCGGCTGATTTTCGTAGATCTGCGTCGACTGGTTCTCGTAGACCTGCGTCGGCTGGTTTTCGTAGATGCGCGTCTCGTGCTCTTCGTAGACGCGCGTGTCCTCGTCTACCCAGCGCCATTCAGCAGCCGCCGGCGCCGCAGTGACTGCCAGCAGCCCGACGCTCGCGAGAATCGTGAGTGGACGTTTCATGGGGAACCTCCTCATAAGTCCCGCCCCGCAACCGGGAGAGGCTGCGGGACATGAAACGTAGACCCCGCTCCGCATCGTGATGTTCACGCTTGCACGGATCTTACGGGGCGAGGTGGGTGATTGCGTGCGCAGCGGCGTCGCACGTACCCGCAACGGGGTGCAAATGCTGCGCGGGACGTTGGGACGGCGTCAGAAGCTGCGGGCGAAGAGGTCGGCGATCGCGAGCCTGCCCGAGTCGGTGAGAAAGCGGGTGCCGGTCCCGGTGAAGTGCGGATGCCGGATGACGGGCTGGCCTGCAGCCTGCCAGCCAGAGCCGTCCCAGGCGAACCACGCGTTCTTCTCCTGATCGAACACGAACAGCGGCTTGTTGCAGATCTTGGCGAACTCGGCGCCCCAGCCGGTGCCGCCCTTGACGGTGCCATCCTCCAAGATGTGCCCGACGACGTAGATTTCCTGCCCGTTGTTGACCTGATGCCAGATCGTCTGCAGCACCTTGCGGAACAGCGGCGTGTCGCGGTACTGGCGGTGCATGAGGCGGCTGACGTAGGCGAGGCTGACATCGCCGCTCTTGAGCTCGGCGTGCGTCAGGACGCGGATGCCGCGCGTGCGCGCGTCCGAATGGCCCTCGAACGTGAAGTTGACCTCGTCGATTCCGTGACGCTCGGCGACCACCCCGAACTCGGCTTCGGCGCCCTGCGCGGCTCCGCTGAAAAGAATGCACTCTTCCTTGTCGAGCTTGGTCGTCACGGCTGTTCTCCTTGGCCCGGGGATCGACGGTCGCGAAACATCGGCTCTGCGCGCTTCGTCTGCAAACGTACGGCGCGCAGCATCGCGCGCTAGAGCAGAAAGACGGTGGCGAGCCCGAGCAGCAGGCCCATGCTGACGATGTCGGTGGCGGTGGTCAGGAAGATGCTCGAGGCCGTGGCCGGATCGGCGCCGAGGCGCCGCAGCGCGATGGGCACCATCGCTCCGGAGATGCCGCTGCACATGCAGCTTCCCACCATCGCGACGAAGACGATTCCCGCCAGCGCCAGCGGATTGCTCTCGTCGCCGGCCGTGATGTACATCGCCAGCCCGGCCAGCGCGCCCACGACGACACCGTTGAGGATGCCGAGCGCGGCTTCCTTGGCCACGACGGTGATGGGACTTCGCTCGGCCAGCTCGCCCAGGGTCATTCCGCGCAGCGTCACCGCGAGCGCCTGACATCCGGTGTTGCCCGACTGCCCGGCCAGGATGGGAAGAAACGCCGCCAGCGTCACGATCCTGTCGATGGTCGCCTCGAAGACTCCCACCACCGCACCGGCGGCGAACGCGGTCAGCAGGTTCAGCAGCAGCCACGGGTTGCGCAGCCGCAGCGCGCGCGGCCACGGCGTCGACAGGCGCTCCTCCTTCTCGACGCCGACCATGCTGCCGGCCTGCACGACGAGCTGGAACACGCGCTGCTGGAACAGATCCTCGCCTCGCACCAGGCCCACGAGGCGCCCCTCCTCGTCGCACACGGGATAGACGGGATAATGCCGCTGCACGGCTTCGTGCATCGCCTCGGCCACCGCCATGTTCGCCGAGAGCGAGAACGGCTCGCGGATCATGATGTCGGCCAGCGTCAGCGACGGGTCGGCCAGCAGCATCTCGCGCATGACCACGACGCCGAGAAGGCGGCGGTCGGCGTCGGTGACGTGGATGTAGGTGATGAAGGCCGTCTTGACCTGCTCGCGCAGCTCCACGACCGCATCCCGGATCGTCGTGTGCGGCGGAAAGACGCCGACGGGCTCGGCCATGAGGCGCCCGACGGTGTTGTCGGGGTAGCTGGCGTTGACCTCCCATTGCCGCCGGCGCGACTCCGGCACGCGCGCCAGGATCGCGTCGCGCCGGCGGTCACGGAACTTGCCGAGGATGCGCAGCGCGTGCGGCGGCATCATGCGCGTGAGCATCTCGGCCACGACCGAGTCGGGCTCGTCGGCGAGCTGCGCGTAGGCTGTCTGTGCCGAGCCGCGCGCGATCTCGCGCTCGATCTCGCGCAGGCGTACCGGATCGGTCGGGCTCTCGGCCGTTCGTGCGCTCTCGGCGGTCAAGGGACTGTCGGCGGCCATCGGACCTCCACGCTGACGTCGTTCATCGTCGAAGGACGGGGCAGAGACGCGCGCCGCCGGCCGCTAGCGGGTCCGGTGCGAGCGCCTGCCGCTCCCAACCTGCCGACATGCGCGGATAGTGCAAAGCGTGACCGTCAGGACGCGTCGACCTCCGGGCAGTTCAGCGTCACCGGCAGGCCCACCGCGAACTGCAGGTCCCGCAGCGCATCAGTGGCCATGACGTCTCCGCTGTCGTCGACGTCGCAGACGCACAGTGCGCACGACCGCAGACCCACCGACGCCCGCAGGATGGCGCCGGCATCGACCGCGGTGATCACGCCGAACACCGGTGCTGCATCGCCGCAATCGGACGGGCACTCGGCCGGCACGGTCGTGGTCGTCTCGGGCACGGTGGTCGTGGTGGGTGGCTGGGTCGTGGTGGTGCTGGTCGTGGTCGTGGTCGTCGGCGGCACCGTGGTGGTGGTGGTGGTGGTGTCGGGCAAGGTCGTGGTCGTCGGCGCCAGTGTGGTGGTGGTGGGCGGCGGCACCGTCGTCGTCGGCGGTGGCAGCGTCGTGGTCGGTGCCAGCGTGGTCGTCGGCGCCAGCGTGGTGGTGGTCGCGGGCAGTGTCGTCGTGGTGGTCGGCGGCGGCAGGGTGGTCGTCGTCGCCGGCAGCGTCGTGGTCGGTGCCAGCGTCGTGGTGGTGGGCGGCAACGTCGTCGTCGTGGCGGTGCACTCGGGAGAATCGACGATCAGGCAATTGAACGTGCAGCAGTCGTCGCCGGCCGTGTTGCCGTCGTCGCACTCCTCGCCTTCATCGATGGTCTCGTTGCCGCAAAGCTCGTCGGGCTCCACGGTGAAGCCGGCGTAGCGCACCTGGTCCTGCGAGGAGTTGTAGAAGCCGAACAGGCCGGACTGGAACGTATCGTCCTGGATGGTCCACGTCTGCAGCAGCATGCTGTCGCTGACGCGGGTGACCTCGATGGTGAACTCGCCGGGCGTGAACAGCAGCCGGAAGTCATAGTCCGTGAAGGAGACCCAGGGGATGTCGTTCTGGACCAGCGGCGTGCCGAGGTCCCACAGGTCGAGCCCGCCCGGATCGTCGGGACAGGTGTCGACGACCTTGACGCGCATGCCGATGTCGGCGTTGCCGAAGGTGGGGCCGCTGGCCTGCGAGGCTTTCTTCCAGTCGAACAGATAATACTGGCAGCGGTTCTGATAGCCGAAGACGAAGCCGATGAAATCGTCGTCGTTGGTCGTGTCGACGCGCCAGCTGCCGACGATCTCGGTGTTCGTGATGTCGAAGTCGCCGACGAGGATCGAGGGGTCGGCGTTGACGACCTGGGTGGCGACGGTGTCGGAGTCCGACAGCACCCAGCTCGCGTCATCCTGGCTGTCATGCTCGTACTGCACGACGGTCCAGGTGCTGAGATCGACCGGTATCTGCGCCGCGCCTGCAGCGGTTGCGGCCGAGACGAGCGTCCACGAAACCAGGGCGACTCGAGCGGTTGGTATTCTCATCACTGGCCCCCGATGCGCGCCGGCGCGCCATGCTGTGCGTTGCGACAGAACGTGGTCGTGAGTGAGCGCACGGAGGATGCACGGCGCAGGGGACCTTGGCAAGGCGCAGCCCCTGACCGCGTGGAGCAGACCGTTGGGGCGGCGTCGGCCGCAGCCGCAATGACGCCAGCGCACTTTCGCAATGGCATGTAGCCGCCGTCGGTCTTAGAACTCTTGCTGGAGTGGGGACTCCTCGATGGTCCAGGATCGAATCACTCGCCCGGCAGGGGCTGCGGCGCTGTTCGTCGTTTGCTTGCTCACGGCGGCCGCGGCGCGTGCAGAGCTGAGCGCCGGCCGCGGCGGCAGCGATGCGCAGGCCGCCGGCCACGCTGCAGCTGCTGCGCCGGCCGCCGCCATGGCGTGGGACGGCGCCGACCGCACCGAAGTGGCGGTGGCGTTCGCCCGCCACTACCTGCCGGCGCAGGACTACGAGACGCACCTGGGTTGGACCGGCGACGTCGGCCAGTGCATGTCCGGCGCTCCTTCGCAGCTGTTCCTCGATCGGACGATGTCGCGGGTGAACTACTTCCGCGCCCAGGCGGGCATCGCCGCAGACGTCCAGGGCGACGCGGCGCTGGATGCTCAGTGCCAGCAGGCGGCGCTGGTGATGGCCCGTCAGGGCCAGACGTCGCACTATCCGGCCGACGACTTTCCGGGCAATCCCTGTCTCTCCGACGCCGCCGACACGGCCGCCGCCAAGTCCAACCTGCTGCTCGACTCCATCGGGCCACCTGCCATCGACCGCCTGATGAAGGATCCGGGCGTGAGCAACCGCTATGTCGGCCACCGTCGCTGGCTGCTCTATCCGCGCCAGCAGGTCATGGGCAACGGCGCCATCCCCGCCGCCGGCGCCTACCGCGCCGCGCACTGCAATCACGTCATCGGCGGCTTCAAGCCGTCGCAGCCGACGCAGGCGGTGCCATGGCCGAACGAGGGCTTCGTGCCGTGGCAGGTCGTTCCCAACGACGGCGACGACCCCCCGCGCTGGTCCTTCTCCTACGCGGGCGCCGGCTTCGCGTCGGCCACGGTGTCGGTGGAGAAGCTCGGCGCCGATGGCGGCATGATGGCGGTGACACGGGAGCAGGTCGGCAACGGCTACGGCGACAACACGCTCGTCTGGAAGATCGACGGCGTGCCTGCCTCCGCGCCCGAACAGGATACGACGTACCGCGTGACCATCGGCGGCGTCACCGGCGCGGGCCAGTCCAGCTTCGTCTACGACGTCACGGTCATCGATCCCTACGATCTGGGCCTCGACCTGCAGCCGCACGGGCCCGAGGAGCCGGTCGTCGGCGGAGAGTCCGTCTACGGCTTCGGTGGCTTCGAGCATGCCGACGGTTTCGACGTCCGCGTGGCACGCGCGTCCGATGGCGACTGGCTGGAAGGCGCCGAGAGCGCATCGGCTCCCGTGATCGATCAGACCACCGGCGCCTACGATCTGCGCACGACCCTGGTCAAGGCGAGCGGACAGAAGTCGTTCCATCTGACGGCGCCGAGCCTGCAGGAGCCGGAGCAGGCGTTCATCATCGACAGGATCGTGGTGCCGTCGGCGGCCAGCACGCTGCGCTTCAAGAACCTTCGTCGCTGCGCTTCGCAGACATCGGCGCTGCATGCCCAGGTGTCGCGCGATGGACAGTCGTGGCGCACGCTGTGGTCGCGCACGGGGCAGGCGCTGATCCTGTGCTCCTCCGCCGACTGGGACGCCGGGTTCCAGAGCGTCTCGGCCTCATTTCCCGCCGATCTCGTCGGACAGACGGTGCAGGTGCGGTTCCTGTACAGAATCGCGGGGCCGCTGGTGTTCGGCGGGACCGGCTCGAGCCTCGGGTTCTTCATCGACGACATCGAGGTATCCGGCTCGCGCGAGCTGGTGGATGCGAGCGAGACGGAGCTGCCGGCGGGCGCGACATCCTTTTCCCTGACGCCGCAGCACGAAGAAGAGCTGTGGCTGCAGGTGCGGCCGCGCGTGGCGGACGTGCGCTACGGCTACGGAACGCCGGCGGTGGTCTTTGCCGTCGAAGGCGAGGTGTTGTGCGGCGACGGGAGCGGCGACGGCGAAATCACCGCCAGCGACGCGCTGCTGGCGCTGAAGGCCGCGGTCGGCGCGGCAAGTTGCGTACTGGCGGTGTGCGACGTCAATGACAGCGGCGGCCTGACCGCCAGCGACGCCCTGCTGGTTCTGAAGTTCGCCGTCGGCGGCGCCGTCACGCTCGACTGCCCGATGCCCTGAGGATGCACGGCCTCTTCTACGATCCCGCTTTCGTCTCACCGGCGGATCGCGCCGAGATCGTCGGATGGCTGGCCGGGATCCGGCCGCTGTGGGAGGACCGCTTCACCGAGCGGGAAGCGCTGGCGGCCGGCGGGCAGCGGCGACTGCTGCGGCCCGTCTACTGGCTCGGCAACTGGCAATTCGCCTGTCTCAACTACTACCGCCCGCCGCGCGGCATCCACGACCGCTGCGTGCAGGCCGAGCCGTATCCGCCCGCGCTGGCGCGGCTCGTGGCGCGCATCGAGAAGAAGGCGCGCGCGATGTTCCGCGGCGCGGACATGCCCGAGGCCTGGCACCTGAACACGTGCCTGGTCAACCTCTACGGCGCGCGAGTGGACGCGGACGGGAAGCGCACCGACACCGCCCGCGTCGGCGAGCATCGCGACGACGAGCCCGGCCCGGTGGCGTCGATCTCGCTCGGCGAGCGTGCGCTGTTCCAGTTCGTCGCCACGGGCGGGCGGCACGAACCCAAGCGCGTCGTGCACGGCCAATGGCTCGACGATCGCTCGCTGCTGATCTTCGGCGGCCACACCTGGAAGCGCGCGACCGTGCATCGGGTGCTGCGCGTGGATCGCCGCCAGGGTGCGCGCTTCGACGTGGACGTCGAGGGCTTCGAAACGCGCCGGGTCAACTTCACGTTCCGCTACGTTCCCGACGAGCACATCCTGCCATATGCCCGGCTCGGGCATCAGGCGCGCAGCGACGTCGAGCGCTACGTGCGCGAGCTCGCCAGATCGTCGCAATTCTTCGCGGAGCAGCTACAAACGGCGGTTTCATGATCCGCCTCGACCAGATCAGCATGCAGCACGGCCGCCAGATCCTGTTCCTGGAGGCCGGTGCCGCCATCCATCGCGGCGAGAAGGTGGGACTGGTCGGGCCGAACGGCGCGGGCAAGTCGACGATCTTCCGCCTCATCACCGGCCAGGAGCAGCCCGACGACGGCAGCGTCTCCATCGATCGCGGCGTGACGGTCGGGTACTTCAGCCAGGACGTCGGCGAGATGTCCGGACGCACCGTGGTCGCCGAAGTCATGGATGGAGCGGGGCCGGTTTCGGAGGTCGCGGCCGAGCTGGCCCGGCTCGAGCACGATCTGGCCGATCCGGAAAAGGCCGACCGCATGGACAAGCTC
This sequence comes from Candidatus Limnocylindrales bacterium, assembly GCA_035626395.1. Lineage (NCBI taxonomy): Bacteria > Bacillati > Chloroflexota > Candidatus Limnocylindria > Candidatus Limnocylindrales > Candidatus Limnocylindrales bacterium. Next base: position 69,504 of record DASPNR010000013.1, read on the forward strand.
ATCGAGCGCTACGGCGACGTGCAGTCGCGTTTCGAGGAGCTTGGCGGCTACGAGCTGGAGGCGCGCGCCCGCGAGGTGCTGGCAGGCCTCGGCTTCTCCGCCGAAATGGTGGACGGCGACGTGGGTCTGCTCTCGGGCGGCTGGAAGATGCGCGTGGCGCTGGCGCGCATCCTGCTGATGCGTCCTTCCGCGATGCTGCTGGACGAGCCGTCCAACCACCTCGACCTCGAATCGCTGATCTGGCTCGAGAACTTCCTGAAGGCCTACGACGGCGCGCTGCTGATGACGTCGCACGACCGCGAATTCCTCAACCGCATCGTCACGCGAATCCTCGAGATCGACGGCGGCGAGCTGGTCAGCTATTCGGGCAACTACGACTTCTACGAAGCGCAGCGCGAGCTGGCGCAGGCCCAGGCGCAGGCCGCCTACGAGCGCCAGCAGGCCAAGCTGGCCAAGGAGATGCGCTTCATCGAACGCTTCAAGGCGCAGGCGGCCAAGGCCGCGCAGGTGCAGTCGCGCGTCAAGCAGCTCGACAAGATCGAGAAGCTCGAGCCGCCCAAACGCCGTGCCACGCTGACGTTCGATTTTCCGCCGTATCCGCGCTCGGGCGACGACGTCGTCAAGATCGAGCACCTCGACAAGCGTTATGGCAGCAGGGTCGTCTATGACGGTCTGGATCTGACCATCCGCCGCGGCGAGCGTTGGGCGGTGATGGGCGTCAACGGCGCCGGCAAGTCGACGCTGCTCAAGCTGGTGGCGGGCGAGAGCCAGCCCGACGGCGGCGTTGTCAAGATCGGCGCGGCGGTGCGCATGGGCTATTTCGCGCAGCACGCCATGGAAGTGCTGCGGCCGGATCGGACGGTGCTGCAGACTCTCGAGGATTCGTTTCCTCTGGCCGGCGGCGGAGTGCTGCGCACGCTGGCAGGCTGCTTCGGCTTTCCGGGCGACGACGTCGACAAGCCGTGCAGGATCCTTTCCGGCGGCGAGAAGGCGCGCCTGGTGATCGCGCGCATCCTCTACGACCGCCCCAACTTCCTGGTTCTCGATGAGCCGACCAACCACCTGGACATGGCGACCAAGGACATGCTGGTGCGGGCGCTCGCCGGCTATGAGGGCACCATGCTGTTCGTCTCGCACGACCGGCGCTTCCTGGCCGACGTGTCCAACCGCATTCTCGAGCTGAGCGCCGAAGGGCCTCTTCCCTTCGGCGGCGGCTATCGCGAGTACGTCGAGGCCAGCGGGCACGAAGCTCCCGGCCTGTGCTGAATTCAGTGCGGCCGCAGATGCATGCCGCGATGATGGTGCGCCGCGCGCTCGTCGACCGCCTTTTCGGACGGGTGCTGCACCTCGCCGGTGATGGCGCCGAGCGTGACGCCGTAGATTGCGTGCACGAGATAGGACGCGAAGACGGCGATCGCAGGATTGGGAAGCTGGCCCGAGAACAGTCCCATGCCGAACAGCGGCTTGAACAGCAGTTCGACCAGCGTCGCCAGGCCGAGGCCCATCAGCAGGCCCTTCTGCCAGGGCGCACCCGGCAGCTCGCGGCTGAGAAACATCGCGTAGATGTGCGGGAACAGCACTGCGCCGAAATTGAAGTGCCAGGCCATCATCACCCACCAGCTCCAACTGAAGCGCTCGGGCTCGTTCTCGAAGAGGATGCCGCCGAACAGCTCGGTCAGTCCCGACTGCGGATAGCCGACGGCAGCGAATGCGTACACGGCAATGGTGACGAGCAGGGTGCCGACAAAGCCGGCTGCCATCGCGCGAGGGATGATATGGGCGTAGTTCATCGGTTCGCTCCTGCGCAGATCTCACGGGCGCGTCCGCGTGCATCGCTCGCGGCGCGCCCACGCACAGAAGGAGCGACGTGTCAGCCGTGTCTTCCATGCCGTCGGACGCGGCGAATTGCTCGTGCGTGGGTCTCCACAACCCTGCGCATGGGGCGGCGCCGCCCAGGTCGGGGGCACGGTCCGGGTACGGCCCGGCAGTGAAAACGCGTGCCGGATTGGACCGTGGGCAGGAGCGAAAAAAAGTCGGCGGCAGGATGCGCGGGCCGTGCGTTTCCGTCTCGACAACGATGCGGCTCGTGCGTAGTTTGTCCCTCGTCCACAGCCTGGTCGAGGCACACACAGGCCTCTCTGCCGGCACAGCCGGTGACTGGGGCGGGGGAGCGGCATCGGCGGTCGCTTCGTCGGCAGCGGTTCTCGGGAACGCTCGATTCGTCCCCGCCGAACACAAGGAGGTGATCCAGTGATCTATCTTAGTACGAAGGTGACCTGTGAGGTGGTGTCCTCTTAGGAGGCGTCCTTCCCAGATTTCACTGGGTGATCCTTTCTGAAGGGGACCCAGACACCACCGAACTCCGGTAGTCCCGCTTTCACCGGCGGGCCGGCGACAACGCGAATCTCGCGACCGCCGGAAGCACTACCGGAGTTTTTGTTTGCGGCGCCGCCTCCCCCTGGCCATGCCGATCAGCCCGGCGCCCTCAGAGCCCGTGGCCGCCGTCGTGCCCGCCATGGTGGACGGGGAAGAGCGACAGAAGGCCCTGCCCCTCGTTCGCATCCGTGCTAGCGTCGCCACTCGCGCCTCCTCGAGCCCCGTCGCGACGTCGCCGGGTCGCGGCGCTATCGGGATGACGACGCTTCACGAACGCGACCTGCTGGCACTCCTCCTCGTGCGCGCCGTCGAGGAGCACGATCCGCACTGCTTCTCGCCGGAAGTGCAATCGGAGGCTGCGCTGGCAGCTGTCGACGCCGCCAGCGATGTCGAGTTGCTGGAGAAGCGAACCTCCTACCTGTTCCTGCGCCTTCCTCGCTCGGTGCGGGCGTGGGCACGCATCGCGCTTCTGCCCGAAGACTCGATGGGCGCGGTCATCGTTGCCGCCTTCGCGCTCGGGGCGTTGTCGAACTATCTCGGGCCCTCGGGGCAGATCCACGTCGCCTACAATCCGCTCGGGTTCCTGATCCTGTGGAACATCGGAGCCTACGCCCTGATCGGCGCGCGGCGCATCCGGCGTTCCGCGCGCGCCCGATCCGGATCGCGCCCAGCGGCAGGCGCTCACGCCGGCGAAGACGTCACCGCCGCCGCGGCTGCCGCCTCTCGCGGGCACAAGGAAGGGCGGACCGCCGGCGGCGACCGAAGCAGCGACCGCGGTTTCCTGCGCGTCCTCCTTCCGAGCCTGTGGATGGCGTGGAACCGCTCGCAGGCAGGCATGCGGTCGGCGGCCGGCAACGTCCGCAACACGCGCGAGATCGCGACCGCGTTCTGGGATTCGTACCAGGAGTCGGCGCGCGAAGTGATGATCGCGCGCGTCGAGAGCCTGGTCCACATCGCCGCCATCGGGCTCGCCGCCGGCGCGCTGGTGGGAACGTACGTGCGCGGCCTGTTCTTCGAATACAACGCCGTCTGGCGCAGCACGTTCGTGGTCGAGCCCTCTTCGGTTGCCGCGTTCCTGAACATGCTGCTCGCGCCCGCGAGCCTGGCATTGGACGGGCGCCTGCTCGGCATCGACGACGTGCGTCCGCTGCTCATGCCCGAGGGCGACGTGGCCGCGGCATGGATCCATCGGCTCGCGCTGATGGGCGTCTTCGTGGTTCTCCTGCCGCGCGCGATGCTGGCGCGCTCGGCCGCGCGGCGTGCCGAGCAGGCCGCCGCCGGCATCGAGGTCGATCTGTCCCAGCGCTACTTCGTCGAGAAGCTGCATGCGGCGCGCGAGGGGCAGATCCACCGCATCCGCGACGGCATCGCCTCCGCGCTGCGCACCGAGACCGGCAAGCTCGCGGAGTCGGTGGCGCTGTTCGTGCGCGACCGGTTCTTCGACAAGGTCGTCGCTCCGACCCTGTTCCAGTTCCGCAATCGCGGAGGCCGCATCTGCGACCTCGAAGAGGAGCTGGCGGCGCACAACGCGGCCTTCGGCGCTGAGCTCCAGGCGCATCTGCGAATCGCGCAGCGCGATTTCGACGACGGCGTGCGTCACTCGGTGCGCGGCATCATCGGCCGCGAGCTCGACCAGCCGCCCGAGCTGCTGGGCGACCTTGCCGCGCGCTCCGTCTCGGTGGACCCGCGCGGCATGACGGGCTCGGTGGCCGCCAACGTCGGCGACGCGATCGGCGCCACCGTCACGGCCGCCATCAGCGCCACGGCGGCCGCCATCAGCGGCGGCGTCGGCAAGACGCTCGGCGTCGCCGTCGTCTCGCACCTGCTCGGCACCACCGGGCCCATCGGCCTCCTGATCGGCGGCATCGGCGCTGCCGCAGTGGTCGGCGGCGCCTATGTGCTGGGACGCGATCGCGTGACGTCGGCGGTCAAGACCTGGCACATCCCGGCATCGGTGGTCGCGCTCGGCCTGCGCGACTCCAAGCTCGAGCGCGCGCGGCAGTCGACCTACGCCGAGGTCAAGCGCGAGATCGAGAGCCGCATCGAGCCCGAGATCGCCCCCGCCACCGAAACCATCCTGCGGCAGCTCTCGCTGGCGGTGGTCTCGCGTGCGCGACAGGGCGAGCGCTGATGGACCTGCTCGCACGCACACTGGAGGCGCTGGACTGGCCGTTCATGGCGCGAGAGCTGGCCAGCCATGCGCGCACTGCGGCCGGAGCGCGTGCCGCCGCCGAAGTCGAGCTGCACAAAGATACCGGTGCCATCGCCGAATCCCTCGACGCCATCGAAGAGATCCACGCGCTGCTCGAGGCGCGCGCCGGAGCTCCGCCGGTCGGCGGCGTCGAGGACATCGCCGAGCCGCTGCTGCGCGCCGCCCGCGGCGAGGTGCTCGACCTTGCCGACCTGCGCGCCGTGCGCAGCACGCTGGCGGCGTTGGCGGAGCTGGCGCGCTTCCTGGCGCGCCATGCGCAGGCTGCGCCGACGCTGGCTCGCCTCGGCGCGGCCATCGAGCTGGACCGCAAGCTCTGCGCGACGTTCGAGGCGGCGCTCGACGAGCGCGGCGAGCTGTCGGAGCGCACCTACCCGATGCTCGCGCAGCTTCGCCAGCGCATCGCGGCGCTGGAGCGGCGGGTGCGCAGCGTGATGGAGAGCCTGCTCGAGTCGCCCGAGCTCGCCGACGTGCTGCAGGAGCGCTACATCACCATCCGCGACGATCGTTACGTGCTGCCCATCAAGGCGCAGGCCAAGGGCATGGGCCTGGGCATCGTGCACGATGCCTCGCGCACCGGTCAGACGGTGTTCGTCGAGCCTGCGCAGGTCGTGCCCATCGGCAACGAGCGGCGCATGGCCGAGTCGGAGCTGTTCGAGGAGGACCGCCGCATCCGCGGCGATCTTTCCGAGACGCTCGGTCGCCACGCCGATACGTTGCGCGGCGCGCTGGAGGCGGCGACCGTGCTCGATGTCGCCTGCGCTCGCGCCGAGCTGGCCACGCGCCTTGGCGCGACGCGGCCGCGCATCGGCGTTTCCGGCATCATCGATCTTCGGCACGCGCGCCATCCGGTTCTCGCGCTCGGCACCGACGTCGTCGGCAACGACCTGTGCCTGTCCGAGGAGCGGCCGGTGCTGGTGCTGACCGGTCCCAATGCCGGCGGCAAGACGGTGGCGATGAAAACGATCGGCCTGTGCGCGCTTCTGGTGCGCGCCGGCTGCTTCGTGCCGGCGGCGCCGGGCTCGCGCGTGGATGTCTTCGATCCGATCCTGGCCGACATCGGCGACATGCAGACCGTGCACGGAGGCCTCTCCAGCTTCTCGGCGCACCTGACCACGCTCAAGGCGATGCTCGAAACCGCCGGCGCCGGCACTCTGCTGCTGCTCGACGAGATCGCTTCCGGTACCGACCCTGCCCAGGGCGGAGCCCTGGCCGGCGCCGTCATCGAGCGCCTCGCGGACGTCGGCGCCCGCGTGGTGGCCACGACGCACTATGCGCAGGTCAAGGCGATGAGCGCGCGCGACTCACGCGTGGAAGTCGCAGCGCTCGAGTATCGCGAGGGCCGGCCGACCTACCGCGTGGTGTCGGGTCTGGCGGGCGAGAGCCACGCGCTGGCCGCGGCGCTGCGAATCGGCATCGAGGAAGCGCTGGTTGCGCGGGCGCGTGAGCTGATGGACGAAGGCGAGCGCGCGCTGCACGAAGCGCTGGCGGCACTGGAGGTCGAGCGCGAGCGGGCGCGGGACGCTTCGCTTCGCGCCGATCTTGCGGCCAGCGATCTGGCCGCGCGGCAGAATGCGCTGGCCGAGCGCGAGCAGCGCATCCGCCACCACGCCAGAGAGATCCAGGAGGATCAGGCGCGTGCATTCCTCGAGCGGCTTCGCGCCGCCGACGAGGAGGTGCGCCGCCGTATCCGCGAGTTGCGCGAGGACCCGTCCCGACAGACGGCCACCCGGGCAGGCATGGCGATTGCGGCCGCGCGTGCCGCCACGGCGCTGCCACGCGAGCAGCAACCGGCGGCGAGCCGAGAGCCCGCCGTAGGCGACCGCGTGCGCCTGCTGCGCCTGGGCACGGTCGGCGAGGTGCTGGCCGTGCGCGACGGCGAGGTGGAGGTGAGCGCAGGCTCCCTGACGATCCGCGCCAGGCCCGCCGACGTCGAGGTGGTCAGCGGCGCCGAAGCGCGGCGGCACGTTCGCGCGCATCGTTCCCGCCTCGCTTCGCGATCGACCGCCGACGCGGATCGTGACGCGCTGGCGCAGAAGACGATGCAGGACGATCGGGCGCTCGAGGACGCGCTGCGCATGGCCAGCAACACCCTCGACCTGCGCGGCGCCCGCGTGGAGGAGGGGCTGGAACGGCTGGAACGCTTCCTCGACGAGTCCATGCTGGCCGGGCGCGACGCGGTCTTCGTGCTGCACGGACATGGAACCGGCGCTCTGAAGGCGGCGGTTCGGCGCGCTCTGTCGGCATCGAAGTATGTGGAGGCCAGCGGAGCGGCCTCCGAGGAGCAGGGTGGAGATGCATTCACCGTGGCGCGGCTGCGTGGATAGCCGCGTCGACCCCTGAGTACGCCTCCGCTGCGACCGCGCGCGGCGTCTAAGAGAAAACCGCAGCGCCGCCTCTTTCCTCACAGGGTGAATTGTTGGGCGCATTCAATTTTGGCTGCGCGGCGACGTCTGACGTGGCGCATGACGCATTACGCGCACGCCCTGAAGGGCGGGTGGTGGATGGGGAGCCTTGTCGGCGATCCTGCGGCGTGTTTGCGTGGACGATGACGATGTTTGGAGCGATGCGAAAGGGCGCGTGGTGTTCGGCGGTGCTTCTGGCGACGACGCTGCTCGCGCCGGGAAGCGAGGCCGCGCCGCGTCAGACTCAGCCCCGTGCGATCGTCGCGGTCGATCCCGCCGTCACTCTTGCCAACCGTGCCGACAGCTATCTGCGCGCCGGAGAGCTGCTGCCGCCGAGCGACCGCGCGACCGCATTCTACCGGCAGGCCCTCGATCTGGCGCAGCAGGCCCTCGAGCTGGATCCGACATCCGCGCGTGCCAACTTCGTCTACTTTGCGGCCAAGGGCCGCCTCCTCATGATCGAAGGCACCGCGCGCAACGTCATCGCACTCAAGAATTTGCGGCCCTATCTCGATCGTGCGCTGAAGACGGATCCGGACTATCCCGACGCGCTGGCGGCCAAGGGAGGCATGCTGCTGGAACTGCCGAACTATCTCGGCGGCGACTCGCGCCAGGCCGAGCAGGTGCTGCAGCGTGCCGTCCAGGTTTTCCCGGGCGGGCCCGCCACGCGGCTTCTCTACGCGAAAGCGCTGCTGCAGAACGGCAAGCTCACCGCCGCCCACGAGCAGCTTCGCCGCGCCGCCCACTATGCTTCGGTGCAGCGGCGCTACCTGGTCCTGGTGGACGCGCAGAAGCTGATGCGGCAGGTCGACAGCGAGATCGCGCGCAACAGCTCGCGCTAGACTTCCCACTCCATCGCGGGCGCCGCTTTCTTGCCGTACCCGGAGCGCCCTTGGCACGTCGCGGACGATGATTATCCTCGTCCGCATCCGCGCGCGACCTCTCCGATCCCACACCGCCGGGACGTTGTTCACGTACTAAGGCGCTTCGGCTGCGCATCACGTCCTTAGTACGTCGTGCATTCTCATTGTGAGATCGTGCGCGATCCGAACGAATTTTCCGCGGAAAAAATGCGTCGAGCGCCAATCGCAGTCTGGCCCGCCGAGGTCGGGTCCGGGTAAAACACGTGCGTGACATTCCGTCTCGGGGAAGACGGAGAAATACGTTGGGGAGGAATCTGGCCTTGTTCGAGACGAACGTCGGGGGATCGGTGCGCAAAGCGGCCGAGGTGGAAAAGAGGGGAACCGGAAGCAAGGTTCTGACGATGGCGGCGAGCGGCGCGCTCGCCGTTGCGCTGTCGTGGACCTCGCAGGCCGCGGCTTCGCAGGACGGAGCGGGCGCAGTGGCGGCCGATGCGCCGGCGGCGGTGGCTGCGCTGCGCGATGCAGCCGGCGTGGCCGATGCGGCACGCGATCTGCAGCCTGGGCAGCTCCTGCGTCTGGAAGGCATCGAGCTGGATGGCGAGGCCGGCATCACCGGTGCCGATCTCGAAGCGTTCGAGGTCACCACTGGCGACACGCAGTTCGTCGTCGAAGGCCCGGACGGGCCGCGCAAGGTCCACATGAAGCGGCCGGTGTATCTGCGCGGCGCGCTCGACAGCCATCCGGGCTCGGTGGCGGTGCTGAGCGTGCACGAGGACGGCGAGATTCGAGGCATCGTCTCCGCGTCCGGCAACACCTGGCTGATGCAGGCAGGCTCGGGCGAGGGCGGGGCGGCCGGCGGCGAGCGCCGCATCCGCACCTCCAAAGTCGACCCCAGCACGAAATCGCGAAAGTTCGACTGTGAAGCCGGCGAGAAGCATCAGGAGATCGACGGCATGGATGCCGCCGCCGACGCAGCGGCCGGCGGTGCAACCGGCGCCGAGATCGCGGCGCTGCCTCTCGCCTACACGGCCCAGGTCGCCGTCGAGCTGGACTACGAGTACTACGTGCAGCTCGGCTCCAGCGTCACCAACGCGGTCCGCTATGCGAGCGACCTGCTCGCATTCACCAGCTCCATCTCGCTGGCCGAGCTGGGGATGAACATCAAGATTCCGTTCATCCGCGTCTGGACCGTGGAGAACGATCCTTATTCGGGTCTGAGCAACTCCGACCGCCTCGCGCAGGTGCGCGCGTGGTGGAACAGCAACGATCCCACGCACTGCGCAGGACAGGCGTGCACGACGATCAAGCGCGCGACCACGCTGTACCTGAGCTCGGCCCGCACCAACGGCGGCGTCGCCTACATCAGCGCGCTGTGCGATGCGTACCGCACTCCCGGCAGCAGCTACGGCTATGCCGTGGTCGGCAGCATCAGCGGCTCCTTCAACATCGCCGATCCGCGCGTGGTGTGGGACATCGTCGGCACCAGCCACGAGCTGGGGCACAACTTCGGATCGCAGCACACGCACTGCTACCAGCCGGCCGTCGACACCTGCTGGTCGATCAGCGGCTCGAGCACGTGCTATGAAGGTCCGACCTCGCTGCCCGCGGGCTGCCCTGGCGGCGGCAGCGGCTGCGGCACCATCATGAGCTACTGCCACCTGCTCACCGGCGGGATGTCGAACCTGACGCTGACCTACGGCGCCGGCCATCCCTACGGAACGCTGCCGCAGCGCGTGCCCTCGGCGATGATCAACTACATCGCATCCGAGTACGCGCAGACGCCCGGCTGCTTCACGACCAGCTCGGCGGCAGCGGCGCCCACGCCGCCTTCGGACCTGAGCGCGACGGCGCTGTCGAGCTCGCAGATCAAGCTGCTGTGGAGCGATCGCAGCAGCGACGAGCAGGGCTTCCGCATCAGCCGCCGTACCGACATCGACACGACGTGGAAGGACATCGCCACCGTCGGCGCCGGCGCGACCACCTACACGAACGCGGGGCTGGCGGCCGGCACGCGCTACTACTACCGCGTGCGCGCGTTCAACTCGTATGGAGACTCGGTCAACTCGACCAGCGCCAGCGCCGTCACCTCGGGCGGCACGCTGCCGGCGACGCCGACGGCCCTGACCGCCGCGCCGATGTCGTCGACCTCGGCGTTGCTGAACTGGAACGACAACAGCAACAACGAGACCGGCTTCGAGATCCGGCGCAAGGCTCCCGGCGGCGTCTTCAAGAAGATCGGCACGGTGGGAGCGAACGTGGAAAGCTTCACGGACACGGGCCTGAGGTCGAAAACGCAGTACTCCTACCGCGTGCGCGCCTTCAACCAGCTCGGGCGCTCGAAGATCTCCAACACCGTCACCATCACCACTCCGTGAAGAAGGGGGTCCGGCGCTGAGATGTCGCTTGCGACATTTCGGTGCCGGACCCGGTCCTCTACAGAACCTGCAGGAGGATCCGCACCGCCAGGCCGAGGCAGACGAGCTGGCCCAGCGTGTAGGCGAGGAACCGCCACGGCTGCACGCCGTTAATGAAGAAGAACGTGTGCGCGTAGCGCGCCGCCACGAACGTTCCGAAATACCAGCCCGCTCCGTCCGGTGACGCTTCCACGAGCACGAACACGAGCGCGAGGAAGAGGAAGATCGGGATGTTCTCGAGGTCGTTGCGCCAGACGGCGTTGAGCCGCTGGACTGCCGGCAGGTCCTCGCCGCTGGCGCCGCCGAAGAACTTTGCGTCCTCCGCATGCACGAACTGCCGCCGTCCCATGCGGTGGTAGCCTTGCAGCGTCGAGTTCAGGACCATCTTGAAGAACAGCAGCACGGTGGTCACCGCGTAGGCGCGCATGGCTGGGTTCATGGTCGAAACCTCCCTCAGGGATGCGGCCTTGTATGGGGACGGGGCCGTGGCGGGTCAAGGAACGCTCTTCTCTTCCACTGGTCCTGGATCGCTGCCGGACTTTGCGGAATGGGCGGCAGTCCCTGCGGTCAGTCTTCTGGTCTGGCGAGGCAGTCCCGGTCCGGTGCTGTGGTCAGGCGCCGGCGCCTTCGTCGGATTTGCCGTGATGGCGCGCAGCCATCGGGCACGTTGCCTCACCGCCCTCCCTTCTCACCCCAATGATGTGGAATGCTCGCGATCAGGTGGACGAGCGCCGGCGTCAGCGCCGGATGAACGTCATCGCTCGCCACCACGACACGGCCGCCCTGGGAATGGTCGGCGAAGCCTTTGTCCTTCCACACCAGGCGCCCGGCCTTCTTGTCGAACATGTAGCCGTGAACCTCGGCCTGGGCCGGCCGCACGAATGGAATCCACGGAAGCAACTCCACGAGCGTCACCACCATCACCCACCGCGCATCCGGTGGTCCCAGACCGGCGATGAACTGGGGCGTCGGATCGCGAAGCTCCTCCTCCACGACATGGAGCCGTGGATGGTCGAAATCCGAGGTTGCGCCATACCCCTTCAGCCGCAGCAGCGACAGGGTGATCTCGCGCATCTGGCGATCGAAATCGGGCTCGCCGGATCGATCGATGCGCGCATCGATCGCTGGCAGCACGACGATTTCCTCGACTTGCCGCGGCTCGAAATCCCGCACGATCGCTTTCTTCAGCGACGGGCCGCATCCACAGGCGAGCGCGACGATGAGCGCGCACAGGAGCGTAGGCCGGCCAAGCATTCAGTTTTCCCCGTTGGCCGGGAAACCCCGGTACAGAAGCCGCAGCGCCTGGTTGTGCGTGCTCATGAACGTCAAGGGCAGTTCGCGCACGAGCACCTCGTTTCTCCAGAGGATGGTGCCGCTGCCGGCATCGATCAACGCCGCGTGCAGCGTGTAGGCCGCCGTGCCCGTCCGCGTCGTGCGGCTGTCGGGATCCCAGACCACTCCCGGAATTCGTACCCGCGCGGCGTGAGCGAGAACAGCGCCTGCTCCGCTGCTGTGCGCGGACCGCAACGCGACGCGCGCTGCCTCACGGACCACGCCGTTGGCAAGGAGGCTCGAATGTTCCCGAAAAGCCATGCATGCAGCATCCGGAACTGAAGCCCGTGTGACGAGGCAGGATCGGAAGGCGGTTGCGCCCGAGGCGGCAGCCTCCGCGGCGTCCTGCAGGGTCGTTTCGAGATCGCGCTGCATGGAAGCGCGCCGACGCGGCTGCCTCCCGTCGACCGTCTCGAAGCCGACGGCCGCGGCAAGGACGAGGATCGACTGCTCGGGCAGAAGGCTGCCGCCGACGACGGGCTCGGCACTGACCACGACGGGCACGCAGCCCGCAGAGATCGCCGTCAGCGCGGCAGCGATCAGCCAGGTTGCGAAGACGCGCGTCGCGGCTCCGTACCCATCACCAGCGCGCACGCCATGGCCAGCCGTGCGCATTCAGAAGATCTCGTGCTCCCGGGTCAGGAAAACGCGAGAGCGGGCAAGGTCGATGAAGCGCGCTTCGTCCTCGATCAGCGCCCGCGCCGCCGCCTGCCCCTGCTCGCTGGCCAGCGCCGCGCGAAAGCTGTCCTCGTCCTTCCACCACACCTCGGTGATGCCGTCGTAGGGCGCCTTCAGGCCGCGCGACTGACGCAGCATCTCATTGAGATCGGGTGCGACGGTGTGGCTCTGCACGTAGCGGACGGCGGAGAGATCGCCGGCCAGGCTCGCCACCAGCGGGCCATGCTCATGCAGCCAGTAGCGGTGGAATTCGGCCGATGGCACGGCCTCGCGGCGGCGGATGCAGTAGACGAGCTTGATCATGGACGCTCCTTATCATGCCGAGCGAGCTTCACCGAAGAGAGCCTTGCGACGTACCGTCCGCGCGCCTCGCGATACGGTGCGCAAGCATGAAGAGAAGGATGTCAGGCTTCGCCTGACGATCGCCATCGGTCCGGCGGCACCAATGGTCGCGGCCGCTGCAGCGCTGCGCCGCCGCCGCTACCGGGTGCAGGTGAAGACCAGGGATTCTTCAGGCCTTGCGCGCCAATCGCCGCCGGTCATCCCATTCCAGCACGGCCGGCAGCACGACCACGTAGCAGACCAGCGTCCAGAACACGCCGAGCGCCAGCAGCTGGCCGATCGAAGCGGAGCCGCGGTGGGAGCTGAAGCCGAGGCTGCCGAAGGTCAGGATCGTGGTCAGCGCGGAGAAGAACACCGCACGTGCCGTGCTGCTGGCCAGCACGTCGATCTCGTCGGGCCGCGTGCGGTGCCGGTGCACGAGATGGATGCCGTTGTCCACACCCATGCCCACGAGCATCGGCAGCACGATCACGTTTCCGAAGTTGAACGGATGGCCTAGCACGACCAGGCTCGCGCACGTCAGCAGCATCGCCAGCGCCAGCGGAAAGAAGGCCAGGATCGTGTCCCACACGCTGCGCCACAGCACGACGAGGAATGCGATCATCAAAACGATCCCGATGCTGAGGGCGAGCACCATCGCGTGCCACGTCGCGCGGCCCCATTCGACCTGCCAGACGGCGCTGCCGGTGGCCTGCGGTGCGACCTCACGGACCCGGTCGACGAAGCGCTCGAGCGCCGCGCTGTCGGAGAGATCGTCGCGCGCGAAGACCTGAATGCGCGCCTGACCGCTGGGCGCGACCAGCTCCGATGCCAGATTGGCCGGCAGGTCCTCGACGACCACGCGCTGCGGCTTGAGCAGCAGGCGAAGGTCGCGGAGCTGCTCGGGGAGCGATCCCACAAGGTTGGCGTGCAGCCCCGCCAGAGCCGCGGCCGGCGAGGCCTCGGCCTCCAGCGTCGTCAAGAATCGCGTCAGCGTCTGGTGCAGCCGCTGCGCGGCGCCAGCCAGCGCCGCGTCCTTCGCCTCCCTGGAGGTGCGCTCCGCCTCTTCGGCGAGCTTCTGCAGAGCCTGGCGCTGCTCCTCCACGCTGCGGCTCTGCGGCGCAGTGCCTTCGGGCAGCAGGAAGAACTCGGCCGTCTGCAGCGTCTCGAGCTTCTCCTCCTGCTGCGCAGGAACATAGTCGTCGATGGTCCGGACCGCGGCCACCTCCTCGAGCTGCGCGATCCGTGAAGCCAGCACGCGCGCCTCCGCCAGCGACGGTGTGACGACGTCGATGATCCAGGGCGTGCTGCCGGGCCGCGCCAGCAGGTCCTCGAACGTCTGCACCGACTCGGTGGCAGGGTCGCGCAGGTCCAGGAGGTTGTAGTTGAAGCGGATGAACGGGAGCGTGAGCAGCGAGGCGAGCGCGGCGGCGACGGCGGCGATGCGGATGGGACCGGCGTAGCGCAGCGGCAGGTGCGCGAGGTTCGTCAGACTCACAGCCGTCTTGCGGGGAGGGCGCGGGGAGGGCTCCCCGCCAAGCGACAGCACGGCCGGCACCATCGTGAACGCGCTGGCGAAGCTGAAGAACATGCCGCATCCGGCAATCACACCGAGCTGGGCAACTCCGGTGAAGTCGGTGAGAAGGAAGATGAAGAAGCCGATGGCGGTCGTGCATGCGCTCGAGAACAGCGAGGGCGCCATGCTTTCGGCGGTCTCGCGCAGGGCGCGGCTGCGCCCGACGCCCGAGGCGATCAGCTCGCGGTAGCGCATGCAGACGTGAATCTGCAGCTCGCCGCCGAGGCCGATGATGAGGACGTTGGCGACCGCCGAGATCTGGTTGAGGTGGCCGATTGCCAGCGCCGCGAAGCCGTTGCTCCACGCCAGGCCCACCACCAGCCCCGAAACGAGAGCCAGCGTGATGCGGAAGGAGCGGAACGCGAAAGCGACCGTGATCGAGAACAGCAGGAACGAGGTGACGCCGACCACGACGTTCTGCGTCGCGATCGCGATCAGCTCCTCGTAGTTGAGCACCGGCTCGCCGGTGATGCGCACTCGGTAGCCGCGTTCCGGCGTCAGCCCCAGCTCCACCGCGGTCGTGCGAATGGCATCGACGTGCGGCCCGGCGTTGAGCAGGGTTCCGAAGTCGAGCTTGCCGCGCAGGGCGACCACGCGCTGGCGCGCTTCGGCAGGCAGCGTGCTGCCGAGCAGCGCGGTGCCCCACGGATCCGGCGCCGGTCGCCGGTCGATCGTCGCCTGCACCGCGGTGGCGACACGGTCGAGCGCCACCGGGAGCTCGAGACCGACCGGCGTTCCCTTGCGCTGCGCCGCCAGCGCGTCGCGCAGCAGATCGGCGACGCCGGCGATGCTCGGGTCGCGCTCGAGCGTGGCCACGAACGGCTGCACCTGGCTCAGGCGCGTGGTCAGGTCGTCGATCTGGTCGAGGCTCAGGTACAAGAGCGCGTTGCGCGCGTAGAACGGCCCGCCGCCCGGGACATCCACCTGCGTGAACAGGTCCTTGCGCTGCGCCAGTCGCTCGGCCAGCGCCTCGGCGGCGTGCCCGGCGGCGACGGGACTGTCGGCGTCGATCACGACCAGAAAGCCGTCGCCAAGCGTATGGAAGGTGTTGATCAGTTCGCGCTGGCGGACCTGGAAGGGAAGGTCCTCGGAAATCAGGCTTCGCGGGTCGGCGTCCACGCCGAGCGTCAGCGCCGCATAGGCCGCCGCGGCCCCCGTCGCGGCCAGGATCAGCGCGAGCGCCCGCTTCGGGCTGCGCTCGATGCGTGCGACCCAGCCGGCGGCTGCGGCCGCAATGCGATCCTCGAGGTTGCCGGTCATGTCGTGCGCGGGTCTTGCGTGCGAAGGCGTCGCAGAGCGCAGCCGCGCGAGCGCAGCGTTCTGCGGGTCACGGCGGCGCCGCCGCGGGCGTCCTTTAGCAATGCGTGGCTGCCGAGGCGAAGAAGGGTGACCCGCGGGCACCCTGCCGGCGTTGACGCGGCCCGTGCCGCGGCAGTATGAAGGCCGGGGGCCGGAGCGGCCGGCCCCGAGAGCTTCGCGAAGCCGGACGCGAGCCCGGAAGAGACAGGGAAAACCAGGAGGATGCCATGACGAAGTCGCTGCGCGTTGCGTTTCTTGCCCTCGTCCTGATCGCCGCACGATCGGAGCAGGCTGCCGGCTTCGGCGCCGGCGGCGGCGTGCGCTCCGACGTCAAGGGCGACGCCGAGATTCGGAAGCTCTACGAGACGTTCGTCGCCGACTGGAACAAGCACAACGTCAACGGGATGGCCGACCTGTGGGCGGTCGATGGCGATCACGTCGAGCCCGACGGCAACGTCGCCAAGGGACGCGAGGAAGTCCGCACGCTGTTCACCAAGCAGCATGGCACCGTGTTCTCCGAGACCACGCTCGATCTGAAGATCGCGGGCGTGTGGTTCATCTCCAACGACGTCGCGCTGGTGGATGGCACCTACAGCGTCAAAGGCATCATCGCTCCTACGGGGCAGAAGGTTCCCGAGCGGCGTGGTCTGCTGACTTCGGTATTGATGCGCGAGGGCGGCAAGTGGTGGATCGCCGCCAGCCGGTTGATGATCCCGACCACGCTTCCGTACAAGAAGGACGAAGCCGCGGCCGAGCAGGCCGAGGAGCCTGCGACCAGAAAGCAGTAGCCCGTTCCCACCTGGGAGTTTTTGTCCGCCATGCTATGGCCGCGTGCGCGCGCGCCCCGTTAGACTCGTTCCTGGCCGGCGCCGCCTTGGATGCGTCCGGCAAAGGGACGACAGGTGAGCGCATCCGGGAACATTCGCTGCTTCGTTGTGTCTGCGTGCATCGGCGCCGGCCTTTTCGCGCCCGGCGCCGCCGCGGCCGCCTTCGGTGACTGCTCGCAACCCGTCACCAGCGGGAGTCAGCCGACCGCCTCCGATTGCCTCTACATACTGCGCACCGGCGTGGGCCTGGCCGACTGCGAGCTGTGCGTCTGCGATACCAACGGGTCCTTCTCCATCAGCGCCACCGATGCGCTGGTGTGCCTGAAGGTCGCGGTGGATCAGCCGGTGCCGCTCCAGTGCCCGAGCTGCGTCGTCAGCACCAGCACCACCACCACGAGCACCTCCTCGAGCTCGTCTTCGACGACCACCATCCCGTTCTGCGGCGACGGCTTCCTGGATTTCGGCGAAGACTGCGACGACGGCGACAATTTCAACGGCGACGGGTGCAGCGCCGACTGCCTGCTCGAAGGCGGCACGTGCGAGGCCGACGTGGAGCTGCTGTGCGACGATACCGACACCTGGGACACGCTCGAGGAAGGCTCGACCGATCGCGTCGAGTTCTACGGCTGCGATGACTGGTTCGAGAGCGGACGGGAGTACACGTACGTCTTCCTGCCCGACTTCGCGGAGAACGTGCTCGTCGAAGTCTTCTCCGAAGCCGGCGTCGATCATGACGTGTTCGTGCTTCTCGACGACGGGCTGGGTTGTCAGCCGGGCAACTGCATCGCGTACGGAGACGACGAGGCGCAGTTCGTCGCGGCGGCGGGGGAGATCTACTACATCGTCGTTGACGGCTTCGAGGGCGACGCTGGCGCCTTTACCATCGACCTGAGTTGCCTGTAGGGGCGGCGGAGGGCGCGGAGCGGGGCATCCGCTGCGTTGCGCTCCTCGTCCGCCGCTCCGGCGGGCCACCAGCCCGCCTCCGCGTCGTCCTCGTCGCGCGCCTTGCGGCTGCCCCACTGCGCGCCCTCCGCGCTCGATGACAACGGTTGCCTGTAGGGCGGCGGAGGGCGCGGAGCGGGGCATCCGCTGCGTTGCGCTCCTCGTCCGCCGCTCCGGCGGGCCACCAGCCCGCGTTCGCGCTCGATCGACAGGTCTGCAGTAGGAGAAGGCACCTCCGCCGTTGCGTGGGAGGAGGTGCCTTCTGCGTTGTTGTTACGGTCCGACTTGCAGCGGGACGTGGGTCAGGTTGCCGCTGTCTCGCAGCTGGACGATCTGCTTGCCGCCCAGCAGGGCGCCGGTCCAGGTGGTGCGCTCTTCCATGAGCAGCTTGCCCTCGGGGCAGATCACCGTACCGGAGCCGGTTACCTCTTCGCCGAACTTACACTTGTTCTTGCCGTAGACGATCACCTTGCTGGCCTGCTGTCCGTTGGCCAGCAGCAGTCCGCCGCGGAAGTGCAGGTCGAACTTCTTGGCCACGCGCACGACGTAGACCGTGTCGGCGTTGCCGCCGCCGTCCAGGATCAGATCGGCCTCGTTGCCGCTGGTGAAGCGCTCGATGTCGATCACGTTCAGGCCGCCCGCCACCACGCCCGGCGTCGTGCCCGGCGCCAGCGTCAGCGAGGAGCCGCCGCTGATGTGGACATTGCCGAGGTCGGTCGTCGAGGGCAGCGCATCGAGGAGCGCGGCCGCCGTGTCGATGTCTGCCTGCGCATCATTGCAGGCCGCGACCTGCGCGTGCGAGCCGGTGGTGTCATAGACGCCGGCGCCTTTGGCCACGGTGGCGCCGCCGGCGATCTCGTCGACCGCCACGTCGGGCAGGATGGAGCCCGAGGGCTTGCCCTTCACCGCGCCGCCGGCGGTGACGACATCGCCGCTGATGGCGGCGGCCGGTCCGATGCGGACGGCATTGCCGGTCGCGAACATGCCGACCACGTCGCCGGTGGTCGTCGAGGTCTCGCCGATGATCGTTTCCTCGCCGCAGATGTCGCCGGCGACTTCCGTCTGGCCGCGCGTGCGTGCGCGCACTCGCCGCGTCGGATCGCCACCCACCATCACCCAGCGGCACGCCGCTGGAATGATGACGGCATCGCCACCGCAGGTGCCGCCGTTGCCGCAGCTGTCGCCGACGGTGCAGAGGTCGCCGTCATCGCAGGACGCGCCGACGCTGGGTGCGCACACGGACGGGCCGGTGCACTGCGGGAACTCGGGAGCGGACGTGGCCCCGATGGTCGTCGTCGTCACGCTCTGCACGCCGCACGTGTAGCACTGCTCCACGTCGCAGCCGGCATCACAGCCGTCGCCGGTGGCGGTGTTGCCGTCGTCGCATTCCTCGCCCTGCTCGACGCAGCCGTTGGAGCACGTCGACGGCGGCACCTCGATCTGGCAGTGGTCGTCGCAGCCGTCGCCCGAGCTGGTGTTGCCGTCGTCGCAAGTCTCGCCCTTGTCGATCTCCTCGTTGCCGCACAGCTGCGGCGCCTCGACGGCGCAGAAGGGATCGCAGCCATCGCCCGGCTCGATGCCGCCGTCGTCGCAGCCTTCGCCCGGATCGGTGCGACCGTTGCCGCAGATCCAGCAGTCCGGGTCGTTGGCGTCGACGAGATCGTCGCCGTCGTCGTCGCGCTGGTTCGTGCAGTTCTCGACCGAGGTGAAGCTGCCCGTCTGCAGGAAGATCCAGCTGTCGAGCGAACGGTCGCCGGTGTCGGCGATCGCGATCTTGAAGTGGTTGGTCACCTGCGGGTTCACCACCGCCGTGAGCACCAGCTCCACCGTCAGGCCGTCGGGCTCGATGTCGAGCGTGGCGGCGGGATCGTTGGGATCATTGTTGCGGAAGAACGCAGGATTGGACGCGTTGCTGCCAAAGGGGTTGCCGCCGTTGACGTTGTTGATCGAAACGACAGTCACCCCGTCGGGCAGCAGTGCCTTGTTGACGCCGTTGACGAAGAAGCCGAACACGTCGTTGTACGACGAGTTGACGTACTCATTGTACTCCTCGGAGCTGAACACGTACCGCACCTGGATCGTGTCGGTGTCGGGCACGAAGTCGAACTCCAGCACCGTGGCATCGTTGGTCGGGGCGCCGCCGATCAGGCCCGACAGGTCGGCGTCCCCGGGCTCGTTCAGGTGCACCGTGTAGCCGTCCTCATCGTTGGGGCCGGCTGCCGATTTGGCGCATCCGGAGCTGAGGATGACGCCGGTGGGAATGCCGGTGGCGGCGGCGGAGTCGGCGAAGCGTCCCGCGGCAATCGGTGCGCCGGTCAGCGTGACGTTCGAGACGGTGACGCCCGCGCCAACCAGCGCGGCAGCAAGGTCGTTGGGGGTCAGGCCATCGGTCAGATCGGTGACGACGAGGTTGGCGCCCTCGGGCACCTCGCACTCCGGCGTGAAGAAGGTCGTCGATGTGGTGCTCGTCGTCGTCGTGATGATGAACGTCGTCGACGTCGTCGGCGGCAGCGTAGTCGGCGTCGGAATCGTGGACGTCGTCGTCGGCGGCAGCGTTGTCGTGGTTTCGAATTGAGCGAGAGCGTGTACGGGCGCGAGCATCGCAAGAGCGAGCGCCGCCGCGTTCATGCCTGAGGCAGCGGCCGCACGGCCGCGCATCCAGCGCGTGTTCATATTGAATCCTCGAACCCCCTGAAACGAAGGACGATGCGAGAAGGGGAGCTCTCGCACTCGTCCGGATCCCCACCTGAAGCTGCGGGCTTTTATCCGCCGGCGGTGAGCGCGGTCAAGACGACATTCGCTGGCGCGGACCATCTGCGCCGGTTTTTCGCCGCGACGCGTGCCGATGGGGGGCAGAAGCCACAGATATCAGACCATCGATGGTGCCGACACGGGATCGGCGATGGTGAAGTAGAACGTGGCGCCGTTGCCGAAACTGGCGCGCGCCCACAGCCGCCCGCCGTGCTTGTGAATGATCCGCTGCACGACTGCCAGGCCGGTGCCGTCGCCGGGGAACTCGCGCGCATCGTGCAGGCGTTCGAACGGCGCGAACAGCCGTCCGGCCTGCTTCATGTCGAAGCCGACGCCGTTGTCACGGACGAAGTAGGCCTTGCTGCCGTCGTACTGCATCTCGCAGCCGATCCGGATGTGCGGCGACGCCGCGTTGCCGGCGTACTTCCACGCGTTGTCGAGCAGGTTCTCGAACACGGTCGCCAGCAGATCCGCGTCGCACACCGCGGGCATCGTCTCGTCGACCTCGACGTTCACGAGTCGGTCGGGATGCTTCGTGCGCAGATCCTCGACGACGCTGCGGGCGATCGCCGCCAGGTCGACGTGACGCGCGTGCAGCGGTGCCCGGCTGATCTTGGCCAGCTCGAGCATCTTCGCGACGAGGCGCTCCATGCTTTCGCCGGTGACGCGCGCCTGCTCGAGCCGCGCACGGTAATCGGCGGCATCGCCGCCAACGATTTCCGTGGCCGCGCGAATCGCCTGCAGCGGCGCCTGCAGCTGCGCACACACCGCGCTCGAGAACGCGTCCAGCTCACGCTGGACGACCTCGAGCTGACGCGACCGGTCCTGCAGCCGCTGCTCGAGCTCGCTGCGCGCGGAAGTGTTCTCCATGGCCATCGCCACGGTCTCCGCCAGCGCCTGGAGCAGCTCGGTCTCGTGAGGCTCGGCGCGATGCCTGCGCGCCCAGTAGACGCCGATCGCGCCGACCGGACTGGTGCGCCGGATCGGCAACATGAGCAGGCTCTTGACGAACGTCGGCCTATAGACCTCCGGCAGCACACGCGCATCGTCCAGAACGTCCTCGATCATCGCGGGCTGGCCCCGCAGCATGCTCCAGCCGCTGATGCAGCTGGTGATGGGGAAGCGACTGCCTTTCCACAGTGGCGCAACGGCATCCTCGGCGAGGTAGTGGCAGTAGTCGCCCTCGCGCAGGACGAAGGTGGCGCCGTCGGCGGCCGCGATCTCGCGCGCCGCGCTGCGCACGATCGTGGCAACCGATGCGAGGCTGGGGGCGGAGGCCAGGTCTTGCACCGCGCGCACCAGGCGCCGGGTGGCGCGCATGTGATCGCTCATGCGGCGCTGCTCGCGCTTGTCCTGCCCGACACGCAGCTCGCGCTGTGCCACCGCGATCAGCCGCCACTCGTGGTCCTTCAGGACGTAGTCGGCGGCGCCGGCCGCCAGCATCGCCTTGACGTTGTTCTCCTCGGCCGAGCCCGACAGGCAGACGAAAGGGGCATCCGGCTGCAGCTGGCGGGCCAGGTGCAGGGCTTCCAGAGGCGCCATTCCAGGAACGCTGCTGTCGGCCAGGACGAGGTCGTATTCGCCGCTCGTCAGACAGCTGCGGTAGGAGTCGGCGTCGGAGGCGAGCGTGACGTCGGCATCGATGCCGCCGGCGCTCAGCCAATGGCCGATCAAAAAGGCGTCGCTGGCGTTGTCCTCGAAATGCAGAATTCGACCACGGTTCATCGTGTGCCAAGCCCCCCTCGCACACTCCCAAGCTAGCGCGGAGTTTGCCACGCAGCCATGCCGTTTGTTCGCGCCGGCGCGGAAACGAAGGAAGTGGCGGCGCGGTGTCGCTTCCGGCAGAGGCTCAGGAATGGTCCGCGCCGTGGACCTGCGATGCGGTCTCTTCGGCTGCTGACACCGAGTTCACTGACGCGATGGTCGTGCCTACGGACGCGAAAAAACCCCGCAGCGGTCGGCCCGGGCCCACCTCGAGAATGCGCGCGTCGCGTCCGAGCAGCGCTCGCATGTTGGCGACCCACTGCACCGTGGCCGTCACCTGGCGCGTCAGCGCGTCCTCGAGCGCCGGGCGTGATCCCGTGTGAAAACCGCCGCTCGTATTGGACAGGACGGAGGTGGCTTTGGACGCGTTCGTAAGCGGCAGCTCCGCCAGCGCCTCCGCCAGCGGTTCGGCCACGGGCTGCATGTAGCGCGAGTGGAAGGGCGCCGAGACGCGCAGCGCGATCGTCCTGGCCTTCCACGACGGGTGCTGCCGCACTGCCTCCACCGCTCGCGCGACGTCGCCGGCCGTGCCGCTGATGACGGCCTGATCCGGCGCATTGTGGTTGGCGATGTCCACATTCATGGGCGCGACGAGCTCGGCCAGCGCCTCGACGTCGAGATCGCGCTGCAAGATCGCCGTCATGGCTCCCTCGCCCGGCGCCACCGCTTCCTGCATCAGGCGGCCGCGCAGGCGCACCAGCCGAACCGCATCGCCGAGCGCGAGCGCGCCGGCGGCCACGAGCGCCGCATATTCGCCGAGGCTGTGGCCGCCGAAGAGTGTGGGATGGACGCCGAAGTGCGAGCGCAGCGCTTCGCACATGGCGATCTCGACGGTGAGAATGGCCGGCTGCTGGAACTCGGTCAGCGCCAGCCTCGTCTCATCGGCGAAGCAGATCGCGGCGAGGTCGAGCCCGCTGGCGTCGGAAGCTTCCTCGAACACGCGTGCGGACTCGGCGAAGGCTTCGACGAAGTCGCGGCCCATGCCGAGGCGCTGGCAGCCCTGGCCGGGGAACACGAAAGCGACGGCAGTCGTCATGAACGCGCGCTCAGTTGGCCGCCGGCGGGCTGATCGCCGCGGGCGCGCTCGGCGGGCCTTCCTGCCCGTCGGCCGTCACGGCGCGCACGCGATACCAGACCGTGGCTGCGCCGGCAGGCGGATCGTCGACGTGGCGGAAGCGCGTGCGGCGCCGGAAGCGCTCCTGATCGACGACGTCGACGCGCGCCACCGGTGCGAACTCCCCGGGCTGCTCCGCCCGCTCGACCACGAACGCCGCGAGGTCCTCGAGACGTCGTCCATCGGCACTGCGGTCGGCGCGCTTCCACGTCAGCTCGACCTTTCCATCGCTGGCCTGGGCCGTGACCTGGCCTTCCATGACCGGGGCCGTGTCCTCGGGCGGGCGCGGAGCGGTACGAAGGCCGCACGCACACACCAGCATCAGCGCGGCCGCCGTCAGCGCGAAACGACTCATGGCGTGCGCACTCCATGGCGCCTGGCCAGCGTCCGCAGTCGTCGCTTGACCAGTGCCGGCGAGGTGCCGCCGAGCGAAGCGCGGCGCGCGACGCTGCGGTCGAGCGTCAGCAGCTGGGCCACGGTCTCCCCGGCGCGCCGATCGGCATCGGCACCGAGCAAGGGCGAGAATGCCGCAAGCTCGCGCGAGTCGAGCTCGGTCAGCGCCTTGCCGCTGTCGAGGCAGTGGCGAACGATCTTTCCCACCACCGCGTGCGCCTGCCGAAACGGCATGCCGCGCGCGACGAGGATTTCGGCAAGGTCGGTCGCGAGCAGCATCGGATCGGATGCCGCAGTCCGCATCGTGTCCTCGACGAAAGTCAGCGAGCGCACCATCGCTGCAAGGATGGTCAGGCAAGAAAGAGTCGTGTCGACGCTGTCGAAGAGCGGCTCCTTGTCCTCCTGCAGGTCGAAGTTGTATGTCAGCGGCAGCCCTTTGACCGCCGTCAGCACCGACACGAGGTTTCCGTAGACGCGCCCGGTCTTGCCGCGCACCAGCTCGGCAATGTCGGGGTTCTTCTTCTGCGGCATCATCGAGCTGCCGGTGGAGAATGCGTCGTGCAGGCGCACGAAGCCGTACTCGCTGGTCGCCCACAGCACGATCTCGGCCGACAGCCGCGAAAGGTGGCTGAAGAGCGTTGCCGCCGCCGCCAGCGGCTCGATGACGAAGTCCCGATCGGCCACCGCGTCCATGCTGTTCTCGGCGACGCGCGCGAAGCCGAGTTCGCGTGCGACGTGCTCGCGATCGATCGGCAGCGTCGTGCCGGCGATGGCACCGGCGCCGAGCGGCAGCACGTCGGCACGGTCGCGGGCGGCGGCAAAGCGCTGGCGGTCGCGCGAGAGCATTTCGTAATAAGCCAGCAGATGGTGGGCGAGCAGCACGGGCTGCGCTCGCTGCATGTGCGTGTAGCCGGGCAGCACCGCCGACTCGTTGGCCAGTGCGACTTCCAGCAGCGCACGCTGCAGATCGTCGATGGCGCCGTCGATCTGAGTCAACGCGTCCTTCACGTAGAGTCGCAGGTCCGTGACGCTCTGATCGTTGCGCGACCGCGCAGTATGCAGCTTGGCGCCCGCATCGCCGATGGCGGCGGTGAGCTGGCGCTCGATCGCCATGTGGATGTCCTCGTCGGCAACGTCGAAGACGAAACGTCCGGCGTCGATGTCGGCTTCGATCTTGCGAAGGCCGATCTCGATCTTGCGCGCCTCTGCCTTGGTGAGCAGCCCGACGGCTGCCAGCATGTTCGCATGCGCGACGCTGCCGCGGATGTCGTAGCGATACAGCCGGCGGTCGAAGCCGATCGATGCGGTGAAGCCTTGCATCGCCGTATCGGGCGCGGCGTCGAAGCGGCCGCCCCACGAACGGTTGGTGGCGTCGGCGGGGGCAGCGGGCATGTCCGCGACGGCGGCGGTGCCTGTGGATCTGGTCGTACGGTTCTTGGAAGCCGCTGTCTTCTTCTTGGCCACTACGAGGCGCTTTGTTTCGCGAAAATGGGGACAGGTCCAGCGGGTCCCTGTCGTTGCCGCTACTTCCCGCGCCGCGACTGCACCATGTTGCGCACCTTCAGCCGCAGGCCGGCGAGGCGGATGAAGCCGGTGGCATCCGCCTGCGTGTACACCTCGTCCTCCTCGAACGTCGCCAGCGCCGGCACGTACAGCGACTGTTCGGACTTGCGCCCGGCCACCGTGGCACTGCCCTTGTAGAGCTTCATGCGCACCGTCCCGTTCACCGACTTTTGCGACTCATCGACTGCCGCCTGCAGCATCTCGCGCTCGGGCGCGAACCAGAAGCCGTAGTAGACCATCTCGGCGTAGCGGGGGATCAGCGAGTCGCGAAGATGCATGACTTCCCGATCCATCGTCAGCGACTCCAGCGCCCGGTGGGCGATGGTCAGCACCGTTCCGCCCGGCGTCTCGTAGACGCCGCGTGACTTCATCCCGACGTATCGGTTCTCGACGATGTCGGCGCGCCCGACACCATTTCTGCCCGCGATCTTGTTGAGCGCCGCCAGCAGCTCGAACGGGCCCATCGCCTTGCCGTCCAGTGCCACCGGGTCGCCGCTCCGATACTCGATCTCGACGTACTCGGCCTTGTCGGGCGCCTGCTCGGGCGACACCGACAGCACGAACATGTCTTCGCGCGGCTGCTGCCAGGGATCCTCCAGCTCGATGCCCTCGAAGCTGATGTGCAGCACGTTGCGGTCCATGCTGTAGCCCTTGTCGCGCGTGATCGGCAGCGGAATGCCGTGCTTCTCCGCGAAGTCGAAAAGCTTGGCGCGCGAATTCAGGTCCCAGATCCGCCACGGCGCAATCACCTTGAGGTCGGGCGCCAGCGACGCGTACGTCAGCTCGAAGCGCACCTGATCGTTGCCCTTGCCGGTGGCGCCGTGGCTGACGGCATCGGCGCCGGTGCGCCGCGCCACCTCGATGTGCCGCTTGGCAATGACCGGCCGCGCGATCGAGGTGCCGAGCAGGTAGGTGCCCTCGTAGACTGCACCCGCGCGGAGCATCGGGAAGACGAAGTCGCGCACGAACTCTTCGCGCAGGTCTTCGACGTACGCTTCGACCGCGCCCGTCTTGAACGCCTTCTGCCTGGCGGCCTCCAGGTCCTCGTCCTGCCCGACGTCGGCGATGTAGGCCACGACCTCGCACTGGTACTGCTCGATCAGCCACTTGAGGATGACGGAGGTGTCGAGCCCGCCGCTGTAGGCGAGCGCGATCTTCTTCGGGGATGTCGAGGTGCTCACGGCAGCAGGTTTTCGCCGGAAAAAGCCGACAGGTCCAATTCGGCCGTGCATTTCGTGTGCAACCGGGTCGGGCGCAATTTGGGCCGGGTGGTGGCTGATGCCGCGAGACGATGCGAAGACTGGAGGCGATGGTGATGCCTCGCACGACCGCCAGCGCCGGCTCGAAGGTTCCAGCCTGGGCCGAGCGGCTGGTCCTCTTTCTCGACGACGGCTTCGTCCTGCCCGGCACGTCGTTCCGCGTCGGCTTCGATGCCGTGCTCGGCCTCATCCCCGGCATCGGCGACCTCATCACGACGAGCACCAGCCTCTCCCTTCTGTATCTGGCTCACGAGCGCGGCGTGCCCAAGCCCGTCATTGCCAGGATGGTCCTCAACGTCGCGGTCGACGCGGCCGTCGGCGCCATCCCCGTTCTCGGCGACGTCTTCGACGTCGTCTTCAAGGCCAATCGCCGCAACCTGACCCTGCTGCAGCGCTACGATGTCGCGCCCCGCCAGGCCACGGTCCGAGACAGCATCTTCCTGATCACGGCTGCGATGGTCATGCTTGCCGTCCTCATGATCCCGATGGTTCTGGCCGTGCTGCTGGTACGCGCTCTGCTCGCCTGAGCGGAAGTGGTCGGCTGGCCCTGCTGAGCGGCGGTCGGTTGGCCGGACGTCTTCTGATCATCCGCGGCACGCTTTGGACCTCGCACGATCGCGGCCCCGCCGCGCCCGCTCGCGAAGCAGACGTGCGCGCTGGCCCTTTTTTCGCCGTCTTCGCCGGATGACGGCCCTCACCTGGCCAGCGCGCCCACTCGTTCGCGCTTCGCTGGCTCGACCGTCATCGGGAAAACTCCTAATTTGACGTCATCGTCGGGCGCGACTGGCGTTGGCCGGAGAATGCGCGCGAACGTCGGGGCAAAAGGAGACAGACGATGATGATGAAGCCGATGGCTGGAGTCGTGTTCTCGCTGGGCCTGGTGATCGCCGCCGCAACGACGGCCAACGCGCAGGCAACCGAGCTGACGTGCGACGAGTGGCGCTGCGAGTTCCAGGACCGCGTCGAGGCGCGCTGTCCGTGCAGCGAGCAGACCAACCACGGCCGATACGTCAGCTGCGTCGCGCACGTGGTCAAGGAGCTGGTGGCCGACGGCCTGCCGACCAGGTGCAAAGGCAAGCTCAAGCGCTGCGCCGCCAAGTCGGTGTGCGGCAAGGAAGGCTTCTCCACCTGCACGATCCACGAGTACGGCACGTGCGTCGAAGGCGTGTGCTCGCACGACTCGAACATCACCTGCAGCGCCGACACCGACTGCCTGGTATCCAGCCAGTGCAGGATCACCCGCGACACCGCGCGCTGCGAAGCCGCCGGCGGCGTGGCCAACCTGTCGCCGACCTGCTGCTCGAGCTGCAACACGGGCGAGTAGCCTCACCGACCACGGCCGAAGACGCGGGGCCGGGATCGCTCCCGGCCCCGCCGTTGCCGTCGCCTCAGGAACGATCGACGCCGAGCTCGCGCAGCACCGCGATGCGAAGGTCCTGGACCTGCGGGCTGGTCAGCTTGCGAGGGTGCGGGAAAGGGACGTCGAAGCTCGACTGGATGCGCGTCGGGCGCTCCGAAAGCACCAGCACGCGATCGGCCATGTGGATCGCCTCCTCGACGTCGTGCGTGATCAGCAGCACCGTGTGCCGCTCCTCCTCGAGGATACGCAGCAGCTCGCCGCGCATGCGAAGGTTCATCAGCGCATCGAGTGCCGAGAACGGTTCGTCCATGTAAAGGATCTCGGGCTTGACGACGAGCGCACGCGCCAGCTCGGCGCGCTTGAGCATTCCTCCCGACAGCTCGTGCGGGTAGCTGTTCTCGAAGCCCTTGAGGCCGACGATGCCGGCATAGTGGTCGGCCAGGCCGGCCTTGTCGCCGTGGGCGTGACCGTTGAGGCCGAACATCAGGTTCCTGCGGACGGTCAGCCACGGGAACACCGATCCGTGCTGCGAGATCACGATGCCATCCGGGCTCGGACGAGTGTGCTCGACGCCGTCGATGCGCACGCTTCCGCGGTCGGGCCGCACGAAGCCGGCGACGATGTTGAGCAGCGTCGATTTGCCGCACCCCGAAGGACCGACGATCGCCACCAGCTCCCCGTCGCCCACCGTGAAGCTGACGTCGTCGACGACCGGCAGCGGCCCCTTGTCCGTGACGAAGCCCTTGGTTATGCCGCTGACTTCAATCTTGGTGCGCATAGCGCCACTTGACCCACTTCAGCCCTTCGAGCAGCCGCATGATCCCGTCGAGCAACAGCCCGATCAGACCGATGATGATCATGCCGGCGATGACCAGGTCGTAACGGTTCCCGGCGTTGCGTGAATCGATGATGAGATAGCCCAGCCCCGACCGCAGCGCGATCATCTCGGCCGCCACCACCACCAGCCACGCCACGCCCAGGCCGATGCGCATGCCCACGATGATCTGCGGCAGCACGGCCGGGATGATCACCTGCGTGAACAGCGTGTAGCGCGAGACGCCGAAGTTCTGGGCAGCCTGCAGATAGCGCTTCTCGATCGTGTGCACGCCGGCGGTGGTCTGCACGACCATCGGGAAGACCGACGAGATGAAGATCAGGAAGATGGGCGAGGCGTTGCCGACGCCGAACCACAGGATCGCGATAGGAATCCAGGCAATCGGCGAGATCGGCCGCAGGATCTGGAAGAGCGGGTTCAGGGTCCGAAAGGCGCCTCGCACCCATCCCATCCACAGCCCCAGCGGCAGCGCCACGCAAACCGCCAGCAGGAATCCTGCGCCGACGCGGAACAGCGAAGCGCCGATGTGCTCGAACAGCGTGCCGTCGGCGACCAGCTCGAGCGTTCCCGTCACCACCTGCCACGGCGTCGGGAAGATGACGCTGCCGCTGGCGGTCACGGTCAGCCACCACACCGCCAGGAGCATCGCCAGCACCGCCAGCGACGGAAGGTACTTGCCGAGACCGTTCATGCTGCGCTGTCGCCGGCCGCCGCAGCGCCGCCCGCTGCCGCTGCAGGCCGCGTCAGCTCGCGAATGCGCCACAGGAGGCGCGCCCAAGGCGTGTCGGGATACGGATCGACGATGACGGTCATCTGACCGCTGGGATGGGCGGTGCAATCGAACTGGTAGCTCGAGGCCACGGCGAACGGCAGCCGGAAGCTCTGGCCGGGCATCATCAGCGTCGGCCCGAAAATCTGGGGCACGTCATCGAGGTTGCGCAGGACCAGGACGTCGCGAAGGCCAAGGGTCAGACGGATGTTCTCGGGCAGGATGCTCAGGTCCTCGCCCGCCATGCGTCGCTGCCAGGTTCCGTTCGGGATCTCGAACAGCTCGTCGCGGCTCGCGGACTGCACCGGAGCCATGGCCGCGACCGCCGCCAGCATCGCCACGATCACGGCCGCGCCGGCGCCGGCGCGGCGGGCCCAGGTTCTGGCCACCGGTGTTTGCCGCACCCGCACCTCGGCCTCACTTCCGCAGCAGGATGCGCAGGTCGTGCACGTAGTCCTCGGCGCTCTGCCCGTACGGCATCAGCGCGACCAGCCTGCCTGCGGGGTCGATCAGGTGCGTGGACGCCGAGTGACTGTACATATAGCTGGCACCGACGTTCTCGCGCGTGGCCGAGATGCCGAAATCGCGCCGCACGGCCGCCAGCTGGTCCTCGCTGCCGGTGCCGCCGACGAACGTCGCATCGAAGCCGCCGAGGTACTCGCGCATGCGCGCTTCGGTGTCGCGTTCCGGATCCACGGTGACGTACACGATCTGCACCTGCTCGGCATCCGCGCCCAGCTGCTTGCGCGCCCGGGCCAGCGTCGACAGCGTGGTCGGGCAGACCGCCGGGCAATTGGTGAAGCCGAAGAAGATCACGACGACCTTGCCGCGAAAGCGCTCGAGCGTCAGCTCCTGCCCGTCCGAGCCGCGCAATCGGAAATCGGGCGCCATGCGCGCGGGGCTGAACGTACCGGCCTTGAGCGGAAGCGGTTCCTCACCGGGCCCGCCTGCCTCGAGCGGCGGCGTTTGCTCATCGGACGTGCCGGCCTCCAGCGCCGGCGCTCCCTCGACGCGCCCGGCAACCGCCAGCGGCGCAAGCGACAGCGCCGCCGCAAGGACGAGCGGAAAGACCGTCCCGGCTCGCATCTCAGATCCGGATCGCAATCGGCTGCGCATTCCTGGCGAAACTCTCGTCCATGTAGGTCTCGTACGGCACCGGGTGCGCGAGCGTGCCGGCCTCCACCGACAGCTGCATCAGCTCCTCGAACTCGGATCGGATCATTCGCAGGTCGCCGTAAGTGACGCGGTCGGTCGGGTTCTCCATCACGAACTTGATGATGTTGGGATCCTGATTGAAGAAGTCGCGCCCGGCAGCAATTTCGGCCGCCTTGTCCCGGTTGGCCTGCTGCTGGTCCAGCCACACGCCGGCTCCCAGCACGTGGTTGACGAGGTCCTGCACGAGCGGACGGTCGGCGGCGATCAGCTCCTCGCGCACGGTGAGGACGCAGCAGATGTATTTCGGCCACTCATCCCGCGTCATGCGGATGGGCCTGGCATAACCGGCGCGCTGCGCGGCGGCCCCGAAAGGCTCGCCGGTGCAATAGGCGTCGACGGCGTTCGCATACAGCGCCGCCGGCATGTCGGGCGGCGCCATCTCGACGATCTCGATCTGGTCGACCGTCATGTTCTCTTCCGCCAGCATCTTGCGCAGGAAAAGAAAGTCGACGGCGAATCGGCTCGGAATGGCGATGCGCCTGCCTGCCAGGCCGCGGAACGTGTGATACGGCGAATCCGTCCGCACCATGATGACGGCGCCCGAGCGGTGGCCGAGCGAGACGATCTTCACGGGAATCTTCCTGTCGGCAAGGTCCATGACGAGCGGCGCCAGCATGTAGCCGGCCTGGATGCGGCCGGCCATCAGCGATTCCTTGATCTCGGGCCAGCCGCTGTACTTGCTGTACTCGTACTCGAATCGCGCCGCGCCCGGCGCCGCGCCGCGGTTGGCGGCCGCTTTGGCTGCGCACGCCACCGGCAGCGTCAGATTGCACGTCACCGGCAGCCCGCCGACCTGCAGCGGCCCATCGGCCTGCTCGTTGGTGCAAGAGGCCGCAGTCCACGGCAGCGCCGCGGCCGCCAGGCCGATCTTGAGCACTTGCCTGCGCGTCAGCATGCTCTCGCCATGCAAGAGATCATCCGGGCATGAATGCCCACGAAAGTCGCGGCAAGCAAATGGTCCGATCGTGCGATTTGCTACCACCGATCGCTCGGGTCATGCGCGCTCGATGGTGCAGGAAGAGCGGCGCCGCGAAGTGCTCGGCATGGCGGCGCTCGGCGCCACGGTGCTGATGTGGGGAATGAGCGCGGTGGCGATCAAGGCCGTGTCCACCGGCGGTCTGGCTACCGCGACGTACCGGCTGTGGCTGGCGATTCCGGCGCTGTGGCTGACGATGCTCGCGCCGAGCATGCGGCGGCGGCTGGACGCGCAGTGGCTGCGCGCGTCCATCATCGGCGGCGCGCTGTTCAGCATCCACCAGATCCTTTATTTCGTCAGTCTCAAGCTCACCAGCGTTGCCAACGTCACCATCATCGGCGCGCTGCAGCCGGCGCTGGTCCTGCTGCTGGCGCGGCGCATGTTCGGGGAGCCGGCGAGCCGCGCGGCGGTGTCGTGGTCGGGCGTGGCTTTCGTCGGAACGGCCATGGTGGTGATGGGATCGCCGCACGCGACGCGCTCGAGCCTCGTCGGCGATGCGATGGCCTTCGTCAACCTTTTCGCGTTCACTGCGTATTTCCTGGCATCCAAGCGCTTCCGCCAGAGCGTGCGCGCCTGGGACTACGTCGTCGGAATGACGACCGTCTCCGGCTTCGTCATCGCCGCCATCACGATCGCGACGCGGCAGGAGCTGGGCTCACCGGCGCCCTGGGAATGGCTGGTGCTCGCGTTCATCGCCATCTTCCCCGGCACGCTCGGGCACGTGCTGACCAACTGGGCGCACGCGCACGTTCCGGCCTTCGTCGCCTCGATGATCCTGCTTGCGGTGCCTGTGATCGCTGCCGCCGGCGCCTGGCTGCTGGTGGGCGAGAGCATCGGGGCGATGCAGATTGCGGGCGGCGCCATCGTGCTCGGGTCGATCACCCGCATCGTGCGCACCGACCGCCGCGCACGCACCGAAGTGCTGGTCGAAGGCGCCGCCTTCACCGAGTCGCCCTGAATGCACGCACGTCGCTGCGGCGCATGCGCAGGTTCGCCCATGCCTGCCCGCCGGTGAGACCGGCGGGTCCCCGGCCGCACGAAGCATGGCTGTCACGGGTGCGCGAACGGTCTCGGCGCGCGCTCGGCCATGACCACACGGTGGCTGGCGGCGCAGCCTCGCTGTAACGTGAGCCGGTATGCTCGAGACGCTGGCCACCATTGTCGGAACGCTGGTGGTCGTCTTCGTCGCCATCAATCTGTCGCGGCCCGAAAAGAAGATTCAGCGGCGCATGGAGCCGCTCTTTGGCACCGAGGACGAACAGCTCGAGCGCGAGATGGGTGCCCTGCTGGGGCCGGCCATTCTGGCCGGCAACCGCATCGAGGCGCTGCAGAACGGCGACGAGATCTTTCCCGCAATGCTGTCGGCCATCGCGGATGCGCGGCGCACGATCACCTTGGAGACCTACATCTACTGGTCGGGCGAGATCGGCCGGCGCTTCGCCGAGGCGCTGACCGAGCGCGCTCGCGCCGGCGTCCGCGTGCACGTGATGCTGGACTGGCTCGGCAGCGCACGGATCGACAAGGAGCTCCTCGACATGATGAGCGGCGCAGGTGTGGAGGTGGAGCGTTATCACCCGCTGCGGTGGTACAACCTGGGGCGGCTCAACAACCGCACCCATCGCAAGGTCATGCTCGTGGACGGCGCGGTCGGCTTCACCGGCGGCGTCGGCATTGCCGACCAGTGGACGGGGCATGCGCAGGACGCCGAGCACTGGCGCGACATCCACTTTCGGGTGCGTGGGCCGGTGGTAGCCCAGATGCAGGCGGCGTTCCTGGACAACTGGATCAAGAGCACCGGCCGCGTGCTGCACGGAATCGACTATTTCCCGCCGCTGCGCGAGGAAGGCACCCTCAAGGCCCATCTCTTCATGAGCTCGCCTGCCGGAGGCAGCGAAAGCATGCGCCTGATGTACCTGACCGCCATCACCGCGGCCCGGCGCAGCATCGACATCGCCTCGGCCTACTTCGTGCCGGATCAGCTCATGAGCGAGGAGCTTTTGCGTGCGCGCGAGCGCGGCGTGCGCATCCGCATCATCCTTCCCGACCGCCACATCGACGCGGTCACCGTCGGCATCGCCTCCAAGCGCGCATGGGGACCGCTGCTCGAGGGCGGCGTGGAGATCCACGAGTACGAGCCGACGATGTTCCACTGCAAGATGCTGATCTTCGACCGGCGCGTGGTCTCGGCCGGCTCCACCAACTTCGACATGCGCTCCTTCGAGCTCAACGACGAAGCCAGCCTCAACGTCTACGACTCCGTCTTCGCCGAGGAGATGACGGCGGTCTTCGAGCGCGACCTCGCTCGTACCCGCAAGTACACCTACCGCATGTGGAAGCAGCGGCCGCTGCGGCAGAAGCTCTCCGAGATCGTCATCGCTCCCATCCGCTCGCAGCTGTGACGCATCGCTGGCACCGCCTGCAGCCGTGACTGGTCGACGGCATCGCACGCAGGCGTGGGACTCGTCGACGGCATCGGGCGCCGCGTGTGACTCATCCCTTCCCTGCTCGCGGCCGTGACCGCCGGCCCCTTGCAGCGCATGCCGCGTCGCTCGCGCATCAAGCTGGGACATGCCGCCTCGCTTCGATCCGCCGCCGGCCGTTTCATTGTGGGACCTCGCCGCTCCACCATCGAGCAAAACGTCGACATTCCGCCGTCATGGCTCGTGCCGCCGAACTGGCCCGCGCATTGCTCTTCCACAGCCATCGTTCGCGCGAAGCCGAAGAGGGAACGGCAGGGGAGGCGGACGAGTTGGGGAGCGGCGGTTCGAGGAGAGCCCACGCTTTCGAAAGTGGGGAACCTGGGGAGCCGCGGGGGCGGTTTCACGGGGGACGAAGGGAAGGAATTGGCGGTCGGTCACGGGTGGTTTCAGACCGATAGCCAATGAAAGAGAGACCCCGTGCTCAGGCTCGCAGCGTGCAGGCGACCCCGAGCGCGGGGTTTCTCTTTTTCGGTGTCCACTTTGCGCTGGCGGAAGAATGGACGCGCAGCGAGCGCGCCAAGCGGCGATACGGCGATGCGGCGACGCGGCATCGAAAATCGGCATGACTGACGGTGAGCGCTCGCGTAGCATCGGGAGCTTCGGGAGGCCCCTTTCACGTTCGACATGGATCAATCGGTGACCGCGCGACGGTTCTGTCGCGCCGGCCGCGCCGGCGCCCTGGCTGCCGCGGCATTCTTCCTGACTCTGCCGGGTGCAACCGCGGGCCGCGCCATCGACGCCGGTTCCGGCCGCGCCGCCATCTGCGACCACGCGCAGCGACCGTGGTTGACCGAGCCCGATGCGGGTACGGGCGGCGCACATTCCAAGGAGCAGACCGGTGCCGCCGACGCAGGCGTTATGGTGGCCCGGGTGCTCGGCCCCCGCGACGCGGCATCTGCTCTTGCGCCCGACGTACTGGAAACGGCCTCCCGATCTGCAGCCGTCGGCGCTGCCCCCGCGTTGCGTGTCGTCACCTACAACATCCACAGCGGCCTCGGCGAGAAGCACGCGCTGCGACGCGCGCGCGAGGAGGTCGAGGCCAACCTGCGGGTAATCGCGCGCGACATCGCCGGCGGATCGGCCGAGCCGGCCGACGTCGTCGCACTGAATGAGGTCGACTTCGACTCGCGCCGCAGCGCGGGCATCGATCAGGCCGCATTCATGGCCGCCGAGCTCGAGCGCATCAGCGGCCATGCCTACGGCGTCGTGCGCGGCGAGACATGGAGGCGCAGCTTCCCCGGCCTCGATGTCCGCTTCGGCAACGCTCTGCTGACCCGCCTGCCCATCGTCTCCGCCAGCGCCTGCCTTCTCACGGACGACGGCGAGTGCGAGGCCGCGGCGGCGGCCGCCGAGCTGCCGTCGCTGCGCATCGGCGGCTGGCGCAGCCTGCTCAGCGAGCGGCGCGGCGTGATCAAGGCGACCGTGCGTGCCGCCGATCGCGACGTCGACGTTCTGGTCACGCACCTGGACCCCTTCCACGCCGCGGCGCGCGAGCGGCAGGCCCTGCACATCCTGCGACGCTTCATCGATCCCGCCCGCACCACGCTGCTGCTCGGCGATCTGAACGCGGTCTCGACCTCGCTTACCGGCAAGCGCCGCTTCTTCGCGAGCGACCGCACGATGGACATCCTGACCAGCGACACGCTCGCCGACGTGCGCGTCAGCTACGCCGCCGAGCACGGCCTGGATTCGCTCAACCGCTGGCCGACCTATCCGGCCGCCGCGCCTCAGTGGCCGCTGGATGCCGTGCTGGCATCGGTCGATCTTGCCGCGCGCGACATCCGCGTCATCGGCAGCACCGCCTCCGACCATCGCGGCCTCACGGCCAACCTGACGTTGATCGGCGGTGCCGGCCTGGCCGAGCGCCGTGCCCGACATGACCGCATCCGCGAGCGGCAGCTCGAACGCATCGTGCACTGCGACCTTGCCGGCGGCGATTCCTCGCGGGAATGGCTGGTGGCCATGACGGGATTCCGCGCGCTGCTCGCGACGGCGCAGGCAGGGCGCGATGCCTCCGCGGTCGCCACGCTGTCTGGCGCTGCCGGGGCCGAACCTGTCGCTGCCACGAGCCTGCCGCTCTATGCTGGCCATGTGGACCGTTTGATCGCAGCACGCGCCGCCGATTCGGCAGAGCATGCCATACAGCCTCAGTCGACGCGCATGCCGGTGAGGGATCCGTCCGCTGCGGGTGCACGGAGAGCGCCCCTGCTGTGACGCCGCGGTGGCGCCGCATCCAGCCGGCGCGCTTGATGCTTGGCCTGCTCGTCGTCGCCGCAGGCGCCGCACTCTGGGCCTCCTGGCCGCAGCGTCCCGAGCCGGCACCGCCGCCGTTGCCGCCATTCCAGCGAGGCCTGAGCCTGCGAGAGACTTTCGAGACGCTGCCCGGTCCCGGTCAGGAGGCTTCGCTGCGGCTGTTCACCGACAACACCGAGGCGTGGGCCGAGCGCTGGCGATTGCTCGAGAGCGCCGAGCACAGCATCGACGTCAGCTACTTCATCCTGCACGAGGACATCTTCGGCCTGTCGTTCCTCGGGCATCTGCTCGAGCGCGCCCGCAACGGCGTTTCCGTGCGCATGCTCCTGGATGCGCTCGGCACCAAGATGTCGCGCGAGATCGCCGGCAACGGCTATCTCCAGGAGCTCGGCGCCGGCAAGCGCGTCAGCCTGCGCACCTACCGCCCGCTGTGGCGCCGCTGGACCGAAGGGCTGCTGACGCTGCGACCGAGCGCGATCGTGGCCAGCGAGCACGACAAGATCATGGTCATCGACGGCAGGCGCAGCCTGACGGGCGGCCGCAACATCGCCGTCGAGTACTTCTCCGACCCACGCAAGGACGATCATGCCTTCAAGGACGTCGACGTGCGCATCGACAGCAAGCCGGTGGCCGCCGCGCTCGTGCGCGCGTTCGAGCATCAGTTCGCCAGCGAGGATGCCGTCTCCGCCAGCGGCGCCGAGTCCGAGGCCTCGCGCAGCTCCGAGCTGCTGCGCGCCTACGCCGCCATGGACCGCTGGCTGCACGGCAAGGATCCGGAGGCGGCGGATGACAGCGCCGACTGGCTCGCGCAGCTTCGCGAGCACACGCGGCTGCGCGGCGCGCTGCTGCGCGAGCCCGCACCGCCGCTGCGCGCCGAGACGCGCATCCTGGACAGCCACACCCGCTTCAACGCCCCCGACGACCAGATCACCGAGGGCCTGTGGCGGCTGGTGCAGGCGGCCACGCGCGAGATCTTCGTGCAGACGCCGTACGTCGTGCTGTCCGAGCAGGGCGTGCGCGCGCTCGAAGATGCCGCGGCGCGCGGCGTCGCCATCACCCTCGTCACCAACAGCCCGGTTTCCAGCGACAATGCCCTGAGTCAGGCGTTCTTCCTCGAGCAGTGGCCCGAGCTGCTCGCGCGCGTGCCGACGCTGCGCCTGTTCGTGGCCGGGCGCGAGCACAACCTGCACGCCAAGGCCGTGACCTTCGACGGAGAGGTGGCGCTGGTCGGCACCTACAATCTCGATCCCGTCAGCATGGCCTTCAACAGCGAAGTGATGGCAGCTGCGTGGTCGCAGCAGGTCGCGGGTCAGGTCGAAGCCACTGCCCGCGCCGCAATCGCGCGCGGGGCGCCCGAGCTCTTCGAGTATCGGATCGAACGCGATTCGGCGGGCAGGGCCGTGCGGGGTGAGGATGGACGCGTGGCCGTCCGTTTCGGCCCGCGCGATCACTGCACGCCCGAGGAGTGGGCGGCGCTGGGCGCGTACTGGACCGTTCTGAAGGCGGCGAAGGACTTCGTGGGATTCTCGCCGATTCTGTAGGCGGCGGATTTCGCGGCCGTTCCGTGCGATACGCGAGGACGCGGGTGGCACGGCCGCGGGGCGAGGGAGCAGATGTTGAGCAGACTCGGTGTGGGGACGTTGTTGCTTGCGGGGGTTTTCCTTCTTCCCACCCTTGCCGATCCGTGCGGGCGGCCGCTGACCTATCGGATCGGCGAACTGGATCTGCGCTTCGGGCTGCCGCGTCACGAACTGATGGAGGCCATGCGACAGGCCGAGGCAGTCTGGGAGGAGGCCGCCGGGAGGAACCTCTTCGATTACGCCGCCGACGGCGAGATCGCCGTCCATCTCGTCTACGACGAGCGCCAGGAGACGGCCACGACCAACGAGAAGCGGAAGGACGTCATCGACCGGGTCAGCGAGACCGCCGAGCAGGTACGGGAGCGCCGTGAGGCGCTGATCGACAGGCACGAGCGCGCACAGAAGAAGTACCTGGAGGCGCGCGCGGAGTTCGACCGGCTTCTGGATGAACACAACCGCGACGTGAAGCGATGGAACGCTCGCGGCGGCGCCACCGGAGCGCAGCTGCAGGCGCTGCGGCTCGAGGCCGAGGAGCTCGAAGAGTCGGCCGCGGCGCTCGAAGAGGAGCGCCTGCGTGTCAATGCGATGGCCGAGGAAGCCAACGCGCTCGCCAACCGCTACAACGAGCTCGCCCACAAGGTCAACGAGCACGTGGAGGCCATCAACGCGACGGCAGGCCAGGAGTTCAAGCAGGGCCGCTACGTGCGCGATCGCGACGGCACGCGCATCTACATCTTCGAGTTCATCGGCGAGAAGGACCTGGTGCACGTGCTCGCGCACGAGCTCGGGCACGCGCTGGGCCTCGAGCACGACGACGACCCGCAGGCCATCATGTACGGCTTGAACGCCACTGTGGCGGTGGAGCCGACGCCCGGCGACATCGCGGCCTTGCGCGAGCGCTGCCGGCTCTAGCGCCGCGACTGATACACATCCGAAGCTCGCGTCCGCTTCGGCTGCGATCGGCAATGGCAGCCGAGCCTGGTCGATCGGCGTTCGGAATCGGGAGACACCGCATCAGGTCGGGTGTACATCGTCGCCATGCGAAAGATCGCCGTGGTTACCGGAGCATCGGCAGGCATCGGGGCAGCAAGCGCGCGGCGGCTGGCGGCCGACGGCTTCGACGTCGTCATCGGCGCCCGCCGCACCGATCGGCTGGCCGCACTGGCAAGCGAGATCGGCGCGCGATGGGCGCCGCTGGACGTGACGAATCAGGCCAGCGTCGATGCGTTCTGCGCACCGCTGCCCACCGTGCACGTGCTGGTGAACAACGCAGGCGGCGCCAAGGGCCTGGCGCCGCTGGCCGAGGCGAACGAAGAGCACTGGCGGTGGATGTACGAAACCAACGTTCTCGGACTGATGCGCATGACGCGCGGGCTGCTACCGGCGCTGGAACGCTCCGGCGACGGCCACGTCGTCAACGTCGGCTCGATTGCCGGCATCGAGACCTACGCCGGCGGCGCGGGCTACACGAGCGTCAAGCACGCGGTGCGTGCGATCAGTCACACGCTGCGTCTCGAGCTGCTGGGCCGGCCCGTCCGCGTAACCGAGATCGCGCCCGGACTGGTGGAGACCGAGTTCAGCCTCGTGCGATTCGATGGCGATGCTGAACGCGCATCCAAGGTGTATGCGGGCATGCAGCCGCTGACGGCCGACGATATCGCGGACTGCATCTCCTGGGCCGTGACGCGCCCGAGCCACGTCAACATCGACTACATGCTGGTCAACCCACGCGCGCAGGCGCGCGCGACCCTGGTTCACCGCGAGCAGAAATAGCCGCGCGGCTCGTCGGCACGAACTTCACGCCACGCTCGGCTGAGCTTCCTGCGCGCAGTCGGCTACGTATCGCTCCAGGCAGCTCTGCAGCGAGGGCAGCAGCACGCCGCGCTCGCTGCCGAGCGCCGAGTAGCGCGGGCGCGGCGCTACCGACGTGCGCGCGCGCGTGGCGCGCACGAGCGAGGCCGGGTAGCCCTGCAGCGCGGCCAGCCGCAATGCCAGCTCCGCCCAGCTCACCGCATCCGGATTGGCGACGTGCCACAGGCCGGTCTCGCCGTCGATGAGCAGGTCGAGGCAGATGCGCGCGAGCTCGGGCACGTACGTAGGAGTGACGACCTGCTCGGGATCGGCTTCGACGACGGTGCCCGAGCGCCAGCAGCGCGTGGCGTGCTTGAGGAAGTTGTGCTCGTCCCACGGGCCGAAGAACGCGCTGGTGCGAACGATCAGCGCGCCGTCCCACGACGACAGCACCAGCTTCTCGGCCTCGGCCTTGCTCTCGCCGTATGCGTTGAGCGGGCGAGGGCGGTCGCTCTCGACGTACGGCCGACTGCTCGAGCCGTCGAAGACCAGGTCGGTCGAGAACGTCATCATCGGAAGTTCCAGGCGGCGGCACTCGCGCGCCAGCACCGCCGCACCTTCGGTGTTTTCGCGGAAGCAGCGCATGCGGTCGGACTCGGCATCGTCGACGCGCACGTAGCCGGCCGTATTGACGACGGCCCACGGCCGTATGCGCTTCAACGTGGCGAGTACCGATTCCGGATCGGCGATGTCCATCTCCTTGCGGCTGACGAGTCGATACGGGATCGCGCGCTGGCGGCACAGCCTGGCAAAGGCGCGGCCGAGAGTGCCGGTGGCGCCGGTGATCAGGAGCGGCGTTCCACCCTCGTCCTGCTCGAGGCAGTCCTGGTCGGCTTCGCGACTGGTGCCCGCGAACGCGCGGCAGGGGCGTCGCCACCACCCGCGATGCGACAGCACCGGGTGTGCGTAGGCTCCGGCGATCGAATAGCTGCGGATCATGTCGGCCACCGCGGTACGGCGGGGCTGGCGGTCGGGCGTTCGCAGGTCGAACGCGCCCGACTCGTAATAGCCGGCGTCGCGCGTGACCAGTGAGTTCCAGTCAAAGGATCCCAGCAGCGCCCACGGCGTGATCGCCCGCACGTCGGCGCCGGCGTCGCGCGCGCGGTGCGCGCCGTACCACGCCTCCTGCAGCCAGCGCAGCTGGTCTTCGCGCGTGCTGTCGATGTGCACCTCGGTCAGCGCCACGGGAATCCGGTACCGTTCCCACGCCGCCGACAGCGCCTTCTCGTGTCCGCTGATCTCGATTCCCAGCACGCGCACGGTTTCGACGTCGGCATAGACATCGCGGCCGTTGCCGCCATGGCTCCACGCCGGATAGGCGGCCAGGTTCTCGTCGAGGTGGCGGTCGCTGGTGACGTAATAGTTGATGCCGATGATATCGGGCGGGCACGGCCGCTCGAGCAGGTCCGCGAGCGCGCGTTCGCCGACGGCCTGAGCCAGCGCCGGCCAGAAAGGATGATCGACATCGACCCTTCCGCACAACAGGTCGAAGCCGAGCCAACGCCGCGCGTTATCGAAGTCGGCCTGATAGCGCAGCCGCGGCGTCGACGTGGTGGTGCCGAGGTCCTCGGTCTGCACGAGCCGCGCCTGCGGCTGCACGGCACGGATTTCGCGCATGGCGGCGGCGGTGGCCAGACACTGGTTGACCAGCGCGCGCAGGAAGCACGCGTGGTCCTGCATGTGCGGATACCAGTGTCCGTACAGCGCGCTGAAGCGGGCAGTGGTCAGGGGCTCGTTGATCGGGGTGTAGTCGAGCATCCACGGATACCGCTCTGCGACGGCGCGAGCGTACTGCGCGAGCTTCTGCGGAAGGTCGACGTCGAGCAGATCGGTGTTGGAGGGACCGCTTCCGTGGTGAATGAGGCCTGCGATCGGCTCCAGTCCGAGCGTTCGCAGGCGTTGCAGGCGCTCGTCGGGCCAGCTCCAATCGGCGCGAGCAAGATCGCCTTCGGGAGCGACGGTCTCCCACAACACCGGATACCGCAGGCGGCGCGGCGCGAGCTCGGCAAAAAGATCGAGATCTTCGATGCGCCATCGGTGGCCGGACCGTGCCATCTGATCGAAGCGCTGGTCGCGCACACGGTTGACGGTGCATTCCACACCCGCCCAGATTTCGATGTCGCCTCGCACAGGAGTCAGGGATCGCATGAGGTAAATGCTACGTTGGCCCGTGCAGGCCGTGAAGACGGTTGCCGGCGGCGGTGGGGCGCGTGGGGACGATGCCTCGATTTCTACCCGGGTTGTGGGTACGATCGTGCGCGTCGCCGCACCTGAACGGTCCGCATTACCGATGGTGCCCGCTGTCGAACGAGGACGCGGGCGCGGCTACTCGTCGCCCATGACGAGGCCTTCGATGTCGTGCTTCTGAATGACGGGCTCGAGCTTGTCGACGATGCGGCACACCAGATGCTCCCGCACCGACGCCGGCAGCGCATCGTAATACTCGCGCGTCACCATCGGGTCGTGCAATGCGGCGTGCCCTGCACCTGGCGCGTCGACACCGAGCACCAGCACCGGGCGCGCGATCGGCGACGGATGCGGCGTGCCTCGATGCACCGTCAGCGCCGACCTGCAGCTGATGTCGCCCGCCTTCGGATATTTGCGGACGCCGCGCTCCTCGTAGCGCGGCCATTCTTCCCTGGGCGGAAACATCTCGTGCTTCCAATGCCGCCCGTCGTCCCACTGCGTGCCCGGCGCGATCTCGAACGGTCCCATGTCGGGCGTGACGTCGACACCGGTCATGTTGAACGCCAGCGAGGTGATGCGGCGCTGCTCGTACGTCTCGGGCGGAGACGGAAAGTCGCGGTGCCAGGGCTGGCGCCGGGCTCCCTGGAATGGAACGTCGAAGCCCAGCTCGACGACCTCGTAGTCCGGGCCCAGAACCTGCTCGCACATCGCCGTCACCCACGGATGCGTCACGAGATCGACGAAACCCGCAAGCTGTTGCGGGTGGATCTCGACATACCAGCGCCGCGGGCCGCGGCCGACCGAGCCGCCCGGAATCTGAATGGCCGCCCAGAACGCGGTCATGATGTCCTCTCGCATCTGCTCGACCCACTCGCGAGAGAAGGCGCCCGAGAGCGCGGTGATGCCGTCGCGGTAGAGCTCGGCGACGGCAGAGGCTGCATGGGGGTTGGTGGCGAGCTTCGTGTCCGCTTCGTTTGCGCGATCGGTCGAGGTGCTCATGGCGGCCCACAGTGTGCGACCGCCGGCTGCGAATTTCCATGGCCGAACGCGGCGTGCACCCTCACCGGCGGCTGCGATGCGCGCCGCGCGTGCGCGCCACACACCCGAAAGACTCAACGCGCACGCTGGTCCTGGATCTGGAACAGACGGAGTTTCCCGCCTCCGCGACCGCACCGACGCACGCAGGCGCATCGATGCTGCCTCGGCAAGGGCGGCAGGCAATGCCGCCGTGACCGCGGCGAGGCCGCCGCTACTCCACGTACACCACGAGGGAACGCACGTTCGTCACGCCCGTGGAGTTGAAGATGTACTCGCCGGTCTGGCCCTTGGCCAGAGTGGTGATCGCACCGCCGAGCGCCACCAGGCCATCACTCTGGCGCAGGTAGTCCAGCCCCATGCCATTGATGGCGATGTCGACGACGTGAGCGAGAGAGCTGTCGGCGACGAGGGTTCCATAGACGGTGCCGTCGCCAAGATCGGCAAAGGCGGCCAGGCCGCCGGCGCCGGTGAGCGTGGCGATCGGTGTGGCGATGGCAAAGAGCGTGTACGTCTCGCTCGGATCGGCGCTGTTGTACGGGGCCTGAACATCCGGCGCGGTCGATAGATGGAGCAG
The DNA here is from genome assembly GCA_035626395.1 of Candidatus Limnocylindrales bacterium. Lineage (NCBI taxonomy): Bacteria > Bacillati > Chloroflexota > Candidatus Limnocylindria > Candidatus Limnocylindrales > Candidatus Limnocylindrales bacterium. Next base: position 112,708 of record DASPNR010000013.1, read on the forward strand.
CCCGCTGGTGATGTAGCCATCCAGCGAAGACAGGTCGAAGACCAGATAGTTGCGAAGCTCGCTGCCGTTGACGCCGGCGTACCAGCCCACCGCGTAGCCATTCGAGCTGCGAGTGCCGGCGGCGTTGTAGAAGCCGACCGAGGTTGCCGCAAAGCCGCGCTGATTGCTGCAGCTGAGCGTGGGCGGCAGGCTGCCGACGGCGACGCGCAGCACTGCCAGCGCATCGACGGCCGTGACCTGGCCGTCCAGGCTCAGGTCCGCCTCCGGGACTTCCTCGACCTGTCCGACGCCCATCTTCAGAGCCAGCAGCCCGTCGCTCGCGCTGACGTTGCAGTCGCCGGTCAGCTCGCCGCAGAAGAAGATGGTCTGGTAGCCGGGACAGTTGCCGCCGGCGCGCGCCGGCAGCGTCGTCAGGATCAGCGCCAGCGCGGCAGCGAGGCCGGCCAGCGCCGCAATGCGCGGGTTGCGTGCAGTGAATGCGGAGATCATCGTTGGTGCCCTCCGTGCGCTAATTAGCGCAAGATCCTTCGGCACGCCACGGTGTGGCCGTGCAAAGTCGCGGCTGCAGCGTCGATGCCGGGCGCTCGAGGTGCCGTCGTCCATCGTCGCGCCAGAGGAACGACGAGAAGCTGAAGATTTCTTACGGCTACGCCGTCTTGCTGGCAGCAGGATGAAGCGTCACTATCGCACGAACGGCTCCGCGGGCCCGACGGGATGATCGATGAAATTTAGAATCGTCTTAGGAATGGCTGCGGATGGAACGATGGTGGCGGCGGTCCCGTCCTTGCCCGGCTGCATCTCGCACGGCACCACACGCAAGGAGGCGGTGATGAACGCCCGCGAAGCCATCGCGGGCTACCTCGAGAGCCTGCGCGAACGCGGCGAGCCGATCCCGCCGTTCACCGACGAAGAGATCATCGACATTCCGACCTGAGTGCGTGCCGGGGCTGTTCATGGCCCATCCTGGCTGCAGACTCCCCAGTCATCGTCCGCATCGCCAAGGGCGGCGTGGCTGCGTTCGCACACGGTTTTGGTGACGCGGGGCTTGTCGCAGCTCTCGATGTCGACGCAGACGACGCCGGAATCGCAATCCGGATCGGAGCCATTGGCGGAGAGCTCGCTGTCGCGCACACCGATCGGCAGCGATGGGTCGCACTCGCTCACGCGCATGCCCGACAGGCCGTTGCCGCGGATGACGGAGTCGGTGATGCGCACCAGCAGGTCGGCGTAGCGCACGCCGTCGCTGGCGTTGTTCAGAATGGCCGAGCCGTCGATGCGCAGCCGGCCGGGATGATAGGCGGACCCGAAATAACTGACGATGCCGTTGTCGCCGTTGCCGTCGATGGTGGAGTCGAAGACGTTGACGCGGCCGAAAATGCGAAGGCCGTCGAGGCGGTTGCCAGTGACGCGCGAATTCGACAGTCGCAGGCCCTTCGGCGCACACACGCCGGTGCCGCCGCTGGAGATCGTGCTGTCGGAGATGATGACCTTGTTGCCGTCGACCAGACAGCCGTTGCCCGTCTCGGCGCCCGAGACGTCCATGTTGCGCGCGATCAACTGTCCTCCCAGCGCAAGCACCGTCCCTTCCTGCGTGAAGCGATCGAGGATGATTCGCCCGGGGCGTCCGCTGACCTGGTTGTCCAGGATGGCTCCGCGATGCGTGCCTGGGCCTCGGATTTCGCACGACCAGAGGCAGTAGATGCGGTTGCCGCTGATCGTGAAGCCGCGAAGGTCGAGGCTGGCGTTTTCGAGCCGGACGGAGTCGGCGGTGGTGCAGCTCAGGTTGCGCGTCAGAAAGCCCGTATCGTTGACCACGGCCTGTCCGCAGGAGGTGATGGCTACTTCGGCGCCGCCTGCCGATGCCCGGATCGTGATGGCAATGACGAGCGCGGCACGAGCACCGAGTGATGCGTGTTTCATGGCGAGGCCCTCCGCCGTCTCGACTAGCAGGGTGGCCGAAGACCGGTCAACGGCGTTTCTGGCTCCGATGCGAAAAGACGCCGAACCCAGGCTGTCCGTGGCGTAGACAGCGCCTGACGAACGTCACAGCGGTGTTTCGCACATGGCACGGCGGCCACCGCCGCAGGCCCTGCCCGGCGCTCCTCTAGCGAGCCTCTTCGGTCCCCACCAGCCAGGCCAGGATCGCCTTCTGGATGTGAAGGCGGTTCTCGGCCTGCTCGAGCACGATCGAGCGCGGGCCGTCGATGACGCTGGCGGTGATTTCCTCTCCACGATGGGCAGGCAGGCAGTGCATGACGACTGCATCGGACGCGGCCTTCGCGACCACCGCGTCGTTGATCTGATAGCGCGCGAACGCCTTTCGGCGCCGCTCGGCCTCCACCTCCTGCCCCATGCTCGTCCACACGTCGGTGTAGAGCACGTCCGCGCCTTTGACGGCCGCGGCCACGTCGTGCGTGATCAGGATGCGGCCTGGCGCGGCGGCTTCGGCCTCGGCCAGGATGTCGGCGTCGGGCTCGTAGCCGGCGGGGCAGGCCAGGCGGAAGTCGAAGCCGAGCTTGACGGTGGCAAGCAGCCAGGAGTGAACCATGTTGTTGCCGTCGCCCACGAACGCGACCTTGAGACCCTCGGTGTTCTCGCGCAGTTCGATCAGCGTCAGGACGTCGGCCAGCACCTGACACGGATGATAGAGGTCGGAGAGGCCGTTGATGACGGGTACCGTGGAGTTCTGCGCCAGATCGACCACCGACTTGTGCGAGAACGTGCGTGCCACGATGACGTCGACCCAGCGCGAGAGGTTGGCGGCGATGTCGGAGACCGGCTCGCGCGTTCCGAGCTGGATGTCGCCGGGCGCAAGGTAGATGGCATCGCCGCCGAGCTGGTACATGCCGGTCTCGAACGTCACCCGCGTTCGCAGGCTCGGTTTTTCGAAGATCATCGCCAGCGTGCGTCCCGTCAGCCAGCGGTGCGGCCGACGATTGCGCACGTCGTCCTTCATGCGGCGCGCGAGCGCGACCAGGTGCAGGATCTCCTCGCGCGACAGATCGCGCAGCGTGACGAGGTCTCTCTTCATGACTTCACCGCCTCGGCGATGGCCAAAGCGCCTTCTTCGGCCTCCGCCTGCGTCAGCACCAGCGGCGGCAGCAACCGCAGGACGCAGCCGGCCGTGGCGTTGGCGATGACACCGCGCTCGAGCAGCCGCTGCACCACCGGCCGCGCCTCGCTCGTCAACTCCACGCCGATCATCAGGCCCTTGCCACGAATGTCGACGACCTTGTCGCAGCCGGCCAGCAGCTTGCGCAGCCGGTTCATCAGGTAGTCGCCGACGCGCGCGGCGTTCTCGGTAACGCCGCCTTCGACGAGCTCGCGCAGGACGGCCACGCCAGCCGCGCAGCAGACGGGGTTGGCGCCGAACGTGGTGCCGTGCGAACCCGGAACCAGGCCCGCCGCCACTTCCTCGCGCGCGATCACTGCACCGAGCGGAAGACCGGCCGCGATGCCCTTGGCCGTGGTCAGGATGTCGGGCATCACGCCTTCGTGCTCGTAGGCGAAGAGCTTGCCGGTGCGGCCGTTGCCGGTCTGCACTTCGTCGAGGATCAGCAGCACGCCGCTGTCGTCGCAGATCCTGCGCAGCGCCTTCAGATAGCCCGGCGGCGGCACCAGGATCCCGCCCTCGCCGATGATGGGCTCGACCAGCACGGCGGCCGTGTCGGCATCGATGGCGGCGGCGATCGCATCGGCGCTGCACGGCTCCACGTGCACGAACCCCTCGAGCATCGGGCCGAAGCCTTCCTTGAGGCCGTCCTGCCCCGTGGCCGACAGCGCGCCGTAGGTGCGGCCGTGAAAGGAGCGGTGCACCGAGACGATCTTGTAGCGTCCCTTCGCATGCCGGCGCGCCATCTTGATCGCGGCCTCGTTGGCCTCGGCGCCGCTGTTGCAGAAGAAGGCACGGTCGCCGAACGTCAGCTCCACCAGCCGCTCCGCCAACGCCGCGCCGGGCTCGTGGTAGTAGAGGTTGGACGTGTGCATCAGCCGCTCGCTCTGCTCGCGGATGGCGGCAGTGACGCGAGGATGCGCGCATCCCATCGAGGAGACGCCGAGGCCCGAGAACAGGTCGAGGTAGTCGCGGCCGTCCTCGCCGCGCAGTCGGCAGCCCTTGCCCGAGACGAACGCGACCGGGAACCGCGCGTAGTTGCCGACCAGGTACCGATCGCTGCGCGTGATGATGGAGCTGGTGCTCACTTCTTCGCTCTGGCGGCCGACATCGGTCCGCTCTTCTTGGCTGCACGGCCCGGCGCAGCCGCTTGCTTGATTGCGCCGGCGCCGGCCTTGTTGCCGCCAGCGGTCCTTGCGCCCGCGGCCGTCGCGCCCTTGCCGGCCGTCGATCTCTTGTCGAGAAGCACCTCGGTGCCGACGCCGCCGGTGGTGAAGATCTCCAGCAGCACCGCGTGCTTCACTCGTCCGTCGATGATGTGCACCTGCCCGACGCCGTTCTCCAGCGCATGAATCGCGCACTCGACCTTGGGAACCATGCCCGAGGCGATGGAGCCGGCCTTGATCTGCCGGCGTGCCTCCTCCGCCGACAGGTACGGCTGCACGTCGCCTGCGCCGTCCTTGATGCCCGCAACGTCGGTCAGGAGAATCAGCTTGTCGGCCTTCAGCGCCGCAGCGATCTCTCCTGCGGCCACGTCGGCGTTGACGTTGTACGTCCCGCCGTCGTCGTCGGTCGCGATCGGCGCGATCACCGGAATGAAGTCGGTGCCGGCGATGCGCTCGATGATCTCGGCATCGACGCGCTCGATCTTGCCCACCAGGCCAACGTCGACGAGCTCGGCCTTCCTGCCTTTCTCCTCGACCTTGACCTTGAGCTTGCTGGCATGCAGCAGGCGGCCGTCCTTGCCAGTCAGGCCGATGGCCTTGCCGCCGTGTCGATGGATCATGCCGACGATGGTCTTGTTGATCTGGCCGCCGAGCACCATCTCGACGATCTCCATCGTGTCCTCGTCGGTCACGCGCATGCCGCGCACGAAGTGGGTCTTGATGCCGTGCTTGGACAGCGCCTGCTCGATCTGTGGGCCGCCGCCGTGGACGATCACGGGCCGCAGCCCGATCGAGCGCAGCAGGACCACGTCCTCGGCAAAGCCGGACTGGAGCTGCTCGTCCAGCATGGCATGGCCGCCGTACTTGATGACGACCGTGCGGCCGGCAAAGCGACGCAGGTATGGCAGGGTCTCCAGCAGTACGTCGGCTTTGGCGATCAGCTCATCCATGGTGGCCGTCCTTGCGCGCGGGATCTGCGCCGCCACACGGTGTCGGCATCCATCTGGTGGCTTTGGGCCGCGCGCGAAGCGCGAGGTTATAGCGCGGCAGGTGAATGCCTGCCAGCCGTTCGGCGATGCACTGTTGCTCCTCGGCCGGCGCATCGCCGGCCGGGCGGCCCAGGCGCGGCCGCGCGCTGCGCGTGCGGTCGTCGCCGGCGCCGTAGCGTCCGCCAGAGCCGCGGAGTGTCGGAGACGCTGCATCGGCGGCGCGGGGCGGCACGGCGGTGCAGCATCAGCGGATTCGCTGCGCGTCGGCGGGAGCAGGGTCGCGCTGCGGGTGTCTCCGAGGGCGCGTCGCTGCAGGAAGCGGGGTCGGCTTGACGTCCTTGCGGAGGCGATGGACCGCGATGCCCTGCGCGCGCATCAGCGGCCGGCGAAGCTCGCGGTAGCTGCGCAGCAGCGTCGGCATGCCCGGCGGCTGCATGCGCGAGGTCAGGATGAAGTCCGGGAGACGTCCGTCCTTGAGCGGCAGGAAGCGGCCCTCCTCGCGGACGCGTTCGGCCATGTACCTGCGGATGCGCACCGGGAAAAAACCGTGCTGCGTGTGATTGGCAGTACGGTTCATCGCCAGCAGGTGCAGCGAGCTGACCACATAAACGGCCTTTCCCTTCTCCAACAGGCTGCCGACATAGGCCGCCGCTTGTCGCTGCTCGGCCAGTCCGCGCCCCCGATACTGCTGATAAGGCCGCGTGGCAGCCCAGCCGAGCGCGATGACTGCAGCCAGCACGAGGCCGCCGGCACGCAGCGCACCCTTGGGCATCGCGACCGCGCGGGCCGCCAGCGGTCGCAACGCGTTTGCCACAGCTGCCAGCGCCCATGCATCGGCCAGCGCGATGAAAGGCAGGATCAAGAAACGATCCGGAAAGCCCTGGTAATCGAGCACGATGAACGTCAGGGTGCCCGTGGCCGCAAGCATCAGCGCGATGCGGTCGGGACGCGCGCTCGTCCACCGTCGCCGCAACGCGGGCGCAGCGAGAGCCAGCACCCACCACGTCGCCAGCACCGCCGAGTACAGAGCCATCGCGACCATGCGCACGCCGCGCCCTTCCTCCATCGAGAAGATGCGCGTGAGGTTGAGCTCGAGATCGGGCGCGTCCTTTCCGTACTGCGCCGGGAAGATCAGGCTCTGGTACAGCTGCTCGCGCAGCGCGCCGTGTGCGAGAAAGTACGTCTCGTAGCACAGCAGGGGCAAGACGGCGCCTGCCAGCATCATGGCGACGTCACGCCTGGCACGCGTGCTGGTCCAGCCCACGGCGAGCAGCGCCACCGGCAGCACGAGCAGCGCCGGCTGCCAGGTCAGGAAGCAGGTCGAGGCGAGGGCGCCGATCAGGAGCGGCCGCCGCGTCGTCATGGCCAGCATCCACGCGATCAGGAAGAAGACCAGGACCACCTTGGGCCGTGAGCCGGCGACGGCGAGCGACAGATAGTCGGTGAAGAGCAGCAGGACCATTGGCGCCACGAAAGCGGCCAGCCGGCTTGCGAAGAGCCTCCACGCGCACAGCCAGAGCATCGGAAATGCGGCGGCGGTCACCGCCATCGAAAGCGCCCGCGCCGACATCAGATCGTCGGCGCCGACGATGCGGCCCAGGCGGATGGCCGCCGCCGTCAGCAGCATGCTCAGCGCGTTCTTCGGATCGAACTCGGAGATATGGGGCGGCACGCCCGAGGCGGCGCGCTCGGCAATGAAGAAGTAGACCTGCGTATCGACGATGACCGGCATGTCGGCCGGGTTGAGCTTCCAGAACGTCACCGCCGCGGCCAGCACGAACGTGGCGGCGACGGCGAGATCGGTTCGGGTCATCGCAGGCATCGGGGCATGGCAATCGGTTCGCAGAGCAACGGTTTCGGGCCGACGTCGCGTCAGTCTATACAAGCCGCTGCCGGTTTCCGACTCATGGACGAGCGCTCGCGCATTCCTGCCTCTTCATCGATCCGCAGATTGGCCGCCGTTCTGGCATGTTCCCTGGCGGTGATGGTGGCGGGGCTTTCGTGCACCTCCAGTGAGCCTGCCGCGCGCCATCCCGTGTTCATCATCGGCGTGGACGGGCTGGAATGGCGGCTGGTGCGCGAGATGCTGGCCGAGCGCCAGCTGCCGAACCTGGCGGCGCTGCTGGAGCGCGGGCGCTATGGGCAGCTGGAGACGATGCATCCGAGCATGTCCCCGGCAATCTGGACCAGCATCGCCACCGGTGTCTCGCCCAGGCGTCACGGCATCCGCACCTTTCTGAAGCCGCGCGGGCAGCTCTACACGAACCGCGACCGACGCACGAAGGCGCTGTGGAACATCGCGAGCGAGCACGGCCGCCGCTCGCACGTGATCGGCTGGTGGATGACGTTCCCGGTCGAGCCGATCAGCGGCATCATGGTCGCGCAGGTGAACTCGTCGGTGAGCGGTGACCGGCAGCCCGATGCGATCTACAAGGGCGGCATGGTTTCGAGCCTCGAGCATCAGGTGCATCCGCCCGAGCTGTCGCAGCGAATGCTCGGCATCGCGGCCGAGGTCGAGGCGGACCTGAACGTCATCGCCGATTCCATCTTCGCGGCGCCCGTCCAGCCGCACGCCGATGTGGCGACGCTGTGGAAGCAGAGCCTGTGGTCGGTGCGCGCCGACGCGACCTACGAGCGCGTGTCGCTCGAGGCCCTGAAAGTGCAGCCGGACGTGGATCTGTTCATGGTCTACTTCGGCGGAACCGACGTGCTCGGCCACCGTTTCTGGCGCTGGACCTATCCGCGCGAGTTCCGCTTCCCGCCCTCGGCCGAGAGCCTGGCGGCGTACGGCAGCGTGATGACCGACTACTACCGGTACATGGACGAGGTCATCGGCCGTATCGTGGAGGTCGCGCCCGAGGATGCGACGATCATCGTCATCAGCGATCACGGCATGGGCCCGGCCAATCGCAAATCACCGTACGATCCGGAGGCCAAGGGCACGCGAGCTCGTTCGGGAGCGCATGGCCGCACAGAGGCGTTCCTCGCGCTTGCCGGTGCCAACATCGCGCCGACCGAGCCGGAGCGCGACCTGACGCGGCTCCAGCCGGAGGATGTCGACGACCTCGGATCGATCTTCGACGTGGCGCCCACCGTTCTGGCCCTGCTCGACCTGCCGGTTGGCCGCGACATGGAAGGGAAGGTGCGAAGCGAGCTTCTCGATCCGGCTTTCCTGGCTGCGCATCCGCTGCGCTACGTTCCCACGCACACGCCGCCTGACTGGAAGGAGGCGCGCCGGATGCCGCAGGCGCAGACGCCGGCCGAGCAGGAGCGACTCGAGCAGTTGCGCTCGCTCGGCTACATCCAGTGAGCGAGCCTGCCTGCCACGCGAGCTACAAGATGTAGCGGGACAGATCCTGGTCGTCGAGCACCGGCCCGAGCTTCTCGCGCACGTACGCCGCATCGATCCGCAGCTCGGTGCCGCCGCGCTCGGGCGCATGAAAGCCGATCTCGTCCAGCAGCCGTTCCATGATCGTGTGCAGCCGCCGCGCTCCCACGTTCTCGCTGCGGCCGTTGACCTCGGCCGCGATCGCCGCGATCTCGCCGATGCCGGATTCCTCGAACTCCAGCGTCACGCCCTCGGTAGCCAGCAGCGCCTTGTACTGGCGCACGAGCGAGTTCTGCGGCTCGGTCAGGATGCGAACGAAATCCTCGCGCCCGAGCGCATCCAGCTCCACGCGCACCGGAAAGCGTCCCTGGAACTCGGGGATCAGGTCGGACGGCTTTGCCAGATTGAAGGCACCCGAGGCGATGAAGAGGATGTGATCGGTGCGCACCATCCCGTGGCGGGTCTTGACCTGCGATCCTTCGACGATCGGCAGCAGGTCGCGCTGGACGCCTTCGCGGGAAACGTCCGGCCCGGAATAGGCGCCCTGCCGCGAGCAGATCTTGTCGATCTCGTCGAGAAACACGATGCCGTTCTGCTCGACGCGCCTGACCGCTTCCTGCGCGACCTTCTCCTGATCGATCAGGCCCTGCGCTTCCTGCTTGGTGAGCAGCTCGAGCGCATCCTTGACCGGCACCTTGCGCCGCGGTCGATCGCGGCCGCCGCCCAGCGGCGAGCCGCCGCCGAACAGGTTGGCCAGCGTGTCCTTCAGGCTCTGGCCCGCCTCCTCCATGTTCTGCGGCGTGATGACCTCGAAGAACGCTCCACCGGGGAGCTGCGGCGGCGGCGGCACGATTTCGACCATTCGGTCGTCGAGCTGCCCGTCGCGTAGCAGGCGCCGCATCTTCTCGAAGGTCGCCTGCGTCTCCGGATTGGTCGCCGGCCCGCCGGGACCCGTCATCGACGGCGTTGCCGGCAGCAGCTCGCCGATGATGCGGTCCTCGGCGCGCTCGCGCGCCTTCGTGTGAACCTTCTCCGTCTCCTCCTCGCGCACCAGCTCGATGGCAATGTCGACGAGGTCGCGGATGATCGACTCGACGTCGCGGCCGACGTAGCCGACCTCGGTGAAGCGGGACGCTTCGACCTTCACGAACGGCGCCTGCGCAAGGCGCGCCAGGCGCCGCGAGATCTCGGTCTTCCCGACGCCGGTGGGCCCGATCATGATGATGTTCTTCGGCGCGATCTCCTCGCGCAGCTCGCCGGGCACCTGCAGGCGCCGCCAGCGGTTGCGAAGCGCGATTGCCACCGCGCGTTTGGCCGCCGCCTGCCCGACGATGTAGCGGTCCAGCTCCGAGACGATCTCGCGCGGGGTCATGGGATAGCTGTTTGTCATCGGACGGCTCCGCTGCCGCTCATCGTCGCGCCCGGTCACGGCGCCGGCCGCTCACGACAGCTCCTCCACGGTGAGCTGGCCATTGGTGTACACGCAGATGGCGGCGGCGATGCGCATGGCCTCTTCGGCAACCGTTCGCGGCTCCAGCTCGGTGTGCGCGATCAGCGCCCGCGCCGCGGCGAGCGCGAAATTGCCGCCCGAGCCGATGGCAACGATGCCGTCGTCGGGCTCGATGACGTCGCCGGCCCCCGTGATCAGGAGCGTCGCCGTCGCATCCGCGACGACCAGCATAGCGTCCAGGCGCCGCAGCATCCGGTCGCTGCGCCAATCCTTGGCCAGCTCCACGGCCGCGCGCGACAGGTTGCCGCTGTACTTGTCGAGCTTGCCCTCGAACCGTTCGAACAGCGTCAGCGCATCGGCAGTGGCGCCGGCGAAGCCTCCGAGCACCTTGCCGCCGTGCAGCCGCCGGACCTTGCGAGCCGACGCCTTCAGAATGGTTCCGCCTGCGCTGACCTGTCCGTCGCCCGCCATGACCACGCGCTGCTGGCGGCGCACGGCAAGAATGGTCGTTCCGTGGATGTCCTGGCTCGCCACGCGCTCGACCTTTGCCGATTCACTGGCCGATTGCCAGTCACCGCGCACGAGCGCGCCGGCTACGGCGGCGTGCGCGGCAGCGACGCACGACGCGCGCGATCAAGCTCGCGGATGAGCCTTGCCGTGCACCGCAGCCAGGCGTGCCAGCTCGAGGTGCGTGTATCGCTGAGTCGTGGCGATGGACGCGTGCCCGAGCATCTCCTGGATCGCGCGCAGATCGGCGCCGCTCTCGAGCAGGTGCGTGGCAAACGAGTGTCGCAGCGAATGCGGCGTGGCGTGGCTGACGATTCCGCTGCGACGAAGATGCAGCTCGACGACGCGTCCGACGCTTCGGGTGGTCAGGCGACCGCCCTTGGCGTTGAGAAAGACCGCCTGCTCGTCGCACCGCGGTCCTTTCCAGCCCTCCCGGTACACGCGCAGCGCGCGCAGGGCCTCGGCGCCGATGGGCACGACCCGTTCCCTGCTCCCCTTGCCGCGTACGCGTGCCACGCCGATGCCTTCGTGCAGCGAGCTCCAGTTCAGCCCGACCGCCTCCGCGGCGCGCAGGCCGCACGAGTACAGGACTTCCAGCAACGCGCGGTCGCGACGCCCCAGCGACGTATCCGTGTCGGGCGAGGCGAGAAGACGGGCGAGGTCATCGACCGACAGGTGCACGGGCAGCATGCGCGGCACCTTGGGGGCGCTGACGGCGTCGGAGGGATTGCCGAGGCGCCCCTCGCGCCCGACCCAGGCGAAAAAGGCTCTGAGCGCGGCGAGCTTTCGAGCCGACGTCGCGCGCGAGGAGTCACGCAGCCTGGCCGCAAGAAACGCGCGAATGGCGGCCACGCCCGCGGCTACGATCCGTCCCGCATCCGGGGCCCGATCGTCGATCTCGCCGCGTTCGGCCAGAAACCCGAGAAACTGACGCAGGTCGGTCCGGTAGGCGCGGCGGGTGTTGGCGGAGAGGCCAGCCTCGCTGCGCAGCGCGCGCTCGAACGCATCGAGGAGCGCGTGCTCGGCAGAGGCTTCAGCTTCGGACGCCATCGCTCTCATGGTATCAACCCGGATCGTGGCGGCACAACAGTCCGCGCCCATTTCGGGCATCGCCGGTGAGAGCGTCGAGTTTCCTTCGCGACGCGGCAACCGTCTGGTCGGCGACCTGCATCGCGTCGGCACCGGCGCGGGCCGCTGGCTGGTGCTGTGTCACGGGATGGAGTCCACGCGCGGCGGCACCAAGCAGCAGGCGATCGTGCAGCGCATGGTCCCGCGCGGCTACAACGTGCTGCGGTTCGACTTCTCCTTCGTGGGCGACTCCGAAGGCGACTACGAGGATCTCACCGTCACCGGCGAGGTGGGCGACGTCCTGGGCGCGCTCGACTTCATGAGTGAATTCGCCGCCAGCGACTGCACGCTCGTCGGCTCCAGCCTCGGCGGGCTGGTGGCGCTGCTGGCGGCGGCGCAGGCGCCGCACGTCGTCAGCCGCGTGGCCACGATCGCAGCCGTGGCCGATACGCGCCTGTTCACGGAAAACCTCGGCGACAAGGCGATCGCCGACTGGCGGCGCCGCGGCCGTCATCGCATCGGCTCCGGCTTCCTCAAGCCCACCTTCCTCGACGACGTGCTGCGCATCGACGCTCCGGCCACCCTGGCCAAGGTGGCGATGCCGGTGCTGGTCATGCACGGAGACGCCGACACCGTCGTGCCGCTGCGTCATGCGCACATCATTGCCGACAGCGTCTCGGGCCCGGTCAAGGTCGAGACGTTTGCCGGCGTGGGCCACCGCTTCGAAGAGCCGGGCGCGCTCGAGCGCCTGCTCGACGTCCTGGAGCGCTGGCTCGAGCCGGGCGCCGCGCCGGCCAAGGGAGGGTGAGTCATGCCCGAGCGGTGCGTGATCTGCTACGCCTGCGGCTCTCCGACCACGTTCGACGCGACGGTCTCGCGCAACGCGCGCTGCGACGGCTGCGGCATGGACCTGCGCTGCTGCCGCACCTGCAGGTTCTACGACTCCTCCGCCTACAACGAATGCAGCGAGCCGTCGGCGGAGCGAGTCGTCGACAAGGAGCGTGCCAACTTCTGCGACTACTACACGCCGCGCGGCGCGACCGGCGCTGCCGCCGCCCCTGCGCCTTCCGACGACGCCCAGAGCGCTCTCGAGAACCTGTTCCGCAAAGGATGAGCACGTTGCGCGCGCTTCTCCTTCTCTTGTGCCTGCTCATGGGGCCGCCGCTTGCCGGCTGCACCGCCGACGACAGCACCGCGCGAGGCACCGCCGAAGCTTTCCTCGACGATCACTACGTTCGCATCCAACTCACCGATGCGCTCGCGCACACCACCGATCTTGCGCGACAGAAGGTCGAGAAGGAGATCGAGCTGGCCCGCGATTCCGCCATCGACGGCGAGACCGCCAAGCCGCACGTCTCCTACACGCAAAAGCTCGCACGGGAAGACGCGCAGCGGGCGACGTTCGAGTACGAGCTGCTGATCCGTCCCGAAGGGATGGAGCCGTTCCGCCGTCTGGTGCTGGTGGTCCTCAAGCCGGCCGGCGACGTCTGGCGCGTCACCAACTTCTCCGAGAAGACGGACTGATCGCCCGCGGGCAGCCTCAGCGTCCGGTGAACTGCGGCGTCCTCTTTTCGCGCATCGCCTGGATTCCTTCGGCTGCATCGGCGGTGGCGAACGTCGTGGCCTGCACGCTCGCTTCGCGGACCAGCGCATCGTCGAGCGAGCGCTGCTCGGTGGCCGACAGCGTCTGCTTGAGGCCTCGCACCGCCAGCGGGGCGGCGGCGGCGATGCCCGCGGCCAATTCCTCGACGGCGGCATCGAAGTCGTCTCCGGCGACGCGGTTGACCAGGCCCATGGCCAGCGCTTCTTCGGCGCCCACCATGCGTCCCGAATAGAGCAGGTCGGCGGCGCGGCTGGGACCGATCAGCCGCGGCAGCGTCCAGGTGGCCGCCATGCCCGGATGAATGCCGAGCCGGACGAACGTCATTCCCACCTTGGCGTCCCGATGCATCACGCGCAGGTCGGCGCCCAGCGCGAAGCACAGCCCTGCGCCCACGGCATGGCCATTGATGGCGGCGATCGACGGAACGCGAAGGTCGCGAATCGACAGGAACGCCCGGTAGAAGTTCTCGCCTCCTCCGAGGCCTTCCTCGCCGCTGCCCGCGCTCGTCTCGGCACCGAGCGTGCGAAGATCGGCGCCGGAGCAGAAGCCCTTGCCGGCGCCGCGAATGACCACCACGCGCACGCCGTGATCGGCGTTGAGCTCGGCCACGGCTCGCCTCATCTCCTGCCCCATCCTGGGCGTCATCGCATTGCGCTCGGCGGGACGGTTCAGCGTCATGCGGCCGATGCCACCGGAGGTCTCCACCAGAATCTGCTCGTAAGGCATCGCGTTGCTCCCCCCGCGGCAGGAACGTAGAATTCGCGTCCACTAACGCGCCAGGTTCCTGCAGTCAAAGCAGGTGACGCCGAAGCGCGCTCCCGGAAGCCTCGAGATGAAAGCGAAGCGGAACACGAAATGGACGGTGCTGGTCTGCCTGGTCGTGGCGGCAGTGGCGCTGGCGGAGGTTTCCGACACCGCCGCCGCACGCAAGCAGCGCGGCGCTGCTCGGCAGGCAACCGAGCGGAGCGACGCGGCGGGCGAGGCAGGCACGCGCGATGCGCGCGAGGCGGCACCGGCCGGCGCTGCAGCCGGCGAGGCCGGCAGCGGGCAGGGCACGGACGATCTGATCGGACGATGGCGCAAGCTGGTCGGCAACGCTGCGCCTTCGCGCATCACCACTCTGCTCGGCATCGTGCATCCGGTCCAGGGTCAGGATCTGGCCGCGCGGTTTGAGCCGGACCCGTCCGGCGGCGCGCGCTACGTCGCCGACGATCTGGCGCTCGACATCCACCTTCCCATTGCGAGGCCTTTTCGCGTCGAGGACGCACGCATCGTGCTGGAGCCGTCGGCCGACGGCGCATCCATGCGCTTCGAGATCAGCGGCTCGGCCTTCGGCGCACCCACGCGCCCGCTCACTGACGGAACGGTCGTCTGGGGTGCCGGTCCGCTGGGCGGCGACAAGCTCACGGCAAGGCTCCATCTGCAGAACGCGCAGGTGGAGGCGCTGCGCGCGGCATTCCCCGAACGCTTCGATCCGAGCTTCACGGGCGCGATGTCGATGCAGGTGGACGCCGACGGCATCGTCGGCGAGAGCACGAGCGAGGAAGCGCCGGCCACGCCGCTTCGAGGCAAGATCAGCGGCAGCATCGACTGGAGCCTGTTCGGCCGCACCGCGCCGCTGCAGTTCTCGAGCGACTTCTCGATCGACGATCGCATGCTGCGTCTGAGCGGCGGCCAGATGGCCTGGCAGAACCTGACGCTGTCGCAGGTCAAAGGCACTGCGGGCGTGCGCACCAGCGGGGACTTCCGGCTCAGCGCCGCCTTCGGCGACGTCGATGCGGGCAAGGTCGCCGCCGACTGGGACGTGCCGGAGCCGTGGAGGCCGCAGGCGATCGTGCGCGGCAAGATCGAGTTCTTCGGCAAGCCGGGCGAGTCGTTCATCGCGTACGATGCGGAATCACCCGAGATCTTCGTTCCCGCCATGGCCGGATATCCGGTGCGGCTGAAGCCGACGCGCATCGCGGGCCGCCTGGCGGCCATCAACGGCGACGTGATCGCGAGCTTTCGTCCCGGTTCCTTCCACGTCGGCCCGTTCGATCTCGGCGACGTGGGCTTCGGCCTGCGCTGGTTTCGTGAACATCTGCAGGTCAATATCGCCAACACCACGCTCTGGGGCAGCGATGCGGCGGTGACGGCGACGTACCGTGCACCCGAGCACCCGGCAGCGACGTTCACGGGAAAGATCGGGCCGATCGCGATGAACGATCTGGCGCCGCGCGTGGTGCCCGCGCTGTCGCTGGACGTCGAAGGCATGGGCGAGGCGGCGTTTCGCGCGGGCCAGGACATCGCACGCAACAAGTATTTCGTGGGCCGCGCCGGCATCCGCAACGGTCGCTGGGGAAGCGACAATCTCTTCGAGAAGCTGATGGAGGCTCTGGCGGCGGCCGATCCCGCGCTAGCGCTGCCCGCCGCTTCCGCTTCGCTGGTGCCGCGGCACAAATCGGGTCGCGGCACGCCCGGCGACCGCATCCTGTTCGCATTCGCGCAGCGCGAACAGGACTACGAGATCGGCGGCGTGCTCGTGCGAGCCGGTGAGACGCAGCTCGAAGCCGACGGTCGCATGACGCGCGACGGTGCGCTGCAGCTCCAGGGCCACGTCCACCTGCCGGCGCAGGTGACGGATGCGCTCGTCTCGTCGGCTCCGTGGGCGAAGGCGCTGCGCGTCGCGCCGGCCGCCGGGACGTACGTCCACGTGTTCATCGGCGGCACGGCGGCTGCGCCGACGATCGCGCTGACTCCCCAGTACGTGGAGCTGGTGGCGCAGGCCAAGGCGGGGCGGCCCGTCGAGGCGCCGCGCAACGTGGCCGTCAAGAGCCTTGCCGACGATCAGCTTCCGACTTTGGGCATCGACATCGAGTGACCGGGCTGCTGCTGACGCTGGCGCTGCTGGCGGCGCTTGCGGCGAGCGCGTATCGCTGGCTGCGCCGGCGGCGCTTCCGTCAGGCACTGGCCGCGCTTCCGGGCGGCAGTCCCGCCACCGCCATCGAGGTCGAAGGCTTTGGAGAGATCGACTTCCACGTCCACCAGCGCATCTGTCCGTGCGGCGGGCGTGTGCAAAGCCTCGGCGAGCGCTCCTCGCCCGCCGGCCAGCAAGTGCTGCGCGTGGTTCGGGTCGAATGCCGCTCCTGCGAGGAGATCGCCGAGATCTGGTTCGACGCCTCGCGCGCCTATCATTGAGCCATCTTCATGAGCGAGAGGCGACGAGAAGTGGACGTTTCGGAGGCCGAGCTGGACGCCGGCCTCGGCGTCTACACGCTGTTCTTCTCGGTGCCACGCTTCGAGATCGTCTTCTTCAAGCTGGTCATCGAGTCCTACGAGGGCCTCGCGTCGGGCCGCTCGATGGACCGCCACCCCGGCGACGACGAGGGTCGGGTGCTCGAGGCGGTGCTGGCAGTGCCCGATCTGATCGAGGACACGCGCCGCATGCTCAGCTGGCTGCTCGAGGCTACCGACGCGGTGCAGGTGCCTTCGTCCTCGGCGCTGCGGCGCGAGCTGCGCGAGGCGTTGTCACTCTGAGGCAGGCGGCACGGTTGCCGGCGTGAAAGCGGGCGCTTCGAGACCAGCATCGATGGCCGGACGCATTGCATCTTGCGGCTGCGCCCGCGCGGCGATGTTGTCATGCGCCGCCGTCGCTCGCGGCGGCGCCGGCCTCCCCGGCCACCGCCTCGGTGCGGCGGCCGCACGTGTACGCCACGCCGATCGACAGCACGTACAGGATCAGCAGCGGCACCGCCATCATCATCTGGGAGGCGACGTCGGGAGGCGTCAGGATGGCGGCCACGATGAAGATCGCCAGCACCGCGAAGCGCGCATAGTCGATCAGCATCCGGTGCGTGACCACGCCGGCGCGCGCCAGGAAATACGTCAGCACCGGCATCTCGAACGTGATGCCGAAGGCCAGCATCATGCGCGAGGAGAACGAAAGATATTCGCTGATGCGCAGCACCGGCGTCGCGCCGATGTTCTCGTACTCCTGCAGGAAGAACGGGAAGCCGACCGGGAAGACCACGCGGTAGCAGAAGGATGCGCCGGCCAGGAAGAAGAACGTGCCGGCGATGGTGAACCAGCGTGCGAAGCCCGCCTCGCTCTCCTTGAGGCCGGGCACGATGAACTTCCACAGCTGGTACAGCACCACCGGCAGCGCCAGGAACACCGCGGCCACGGCGCACACCGCGATGCGCGTGAAGAACGCCTCTGCCACGCCGGTGCCGACGATCTGCACTTCGTATCCGGAGCTGGCGGCGCTGGTTAGCAGCGGAGCTTCGAGAAACTCGAAAAGCTGGCGCGAATACGGATAGCAGAACGCGAAAGCGACGGTGATCGCGCCGAGGGCGATGGCGATACGCCGGCGAAGCTCGGCGAGATGGCCGGTCAGTGGCAGCTCGACGTCGGCCATCGTCGCGGCGTCAGGAGGCTTTGTCGGAGGTTGCGGGCGCCGGAGGCGGCATCGGGCGATCGGTGGCTGCCGAAGTCTGCGGTGCGGCCGACGGCGACGACGAAGCGTCGAGCGCGACATCGGCAGCCGGCGCCGGCGCGCCAGGACCCGCCGGCGCCGTGTGGACGGCGGCGGCTGCGCCTCGGGAAGCCAGGCCGGTTGCGGCTGCAGCGCCCGACGCACTCGCGGCATCGGGCGTCGTCGAAGCGGGTTTCTCCTCGACCCGCTGCGTGCGCGAGACGCGCTTGTCGGGCTGCGCTGCCTTGGCCGTCTGCCGGGTTTCCTCCTCGAGCATGATGCGCGCGTTCTCCAGCTCCTCGCTGATGTCGGAAGTGGCGCGACGGAACTCGCCCATGGCCTTGCCGAGAGCACGCGCCAGCTCGGGCAGGCGCGTGGGCCCGAGCACGAGCAGCGCGATGACGAGAATGACGATGAGCTCGCTGGGGCCGATGCCGAACATCCGCGTCGCACGCTAGGAGCACGTGGGCAGAGTGTCAACCCTGCTGCAGCGCTGGCATGCGCGCCGCTGCTGCCTAAGAATCGTCTCGTGCGCGACACCGTCCTGCTGATCGATCCGCGTTTCCGCCAGCATCTCACCGGCAGCCACCACCCCGAACGGCCCGAACGACTCGAAGTGCTCGAGAGGCTCTTTGCCACCGAGGGCTTCGCCGATCTGCGCCGTCTCGCTCCGCGAGCGGCCGAGGAAGAGGAGCTGCGGCGCGTGCACGAGCACGATCACGTGGCCGCGGTGGCCGCCAGCGCTGCACGCGCGCACACCCAGTTCGACGCCGACACGCCCGCCTCCACCGGTTCCTTCGAAGCGGCGCGGCTGGCGGCCGGCGGCGCCATCGCCATGGCCGATGCCATTCTCGCCGGCGAAGCGGACAACGGTTTTGCCGCCCTGCGCCCGCCGGGCCATCACGCCGAGGCATGGCGACCGATGGGGTTCTGCCTGTTCAACAACGTGGCGGTGGTCGCACGCCATCTTCGCCAGGCGCGAGGCCTGGACCGCGTGCTCATCGTCGATTGGGACGTGCATCACGGCAACGGCACGCAGAACACCTTCTACGACGACGATTCGGTGATGTACGTGTCCACGCACCAGTATCCGTTCTATCCCGGCACCGGCTCGGCGGCCGAGATCGGGCGCGGCGCGGGCACCGGCTACAACATCAACGTCCCGATGCCCGCGGGGGCCGGTGACGAGCACTACTACGCAGCCTTTCGCGATCTCATCCTGCCGGTGGCGCGCCGGTTCCGGCCGCAGTTCGTTCTGGTGTCGGCCGGATTCGACGCGCATCGCAGCGATCCGCTTGCATCGATGCAGCTGAGCACCGAGGCGTTCGGCGAGATGACCAACGCGCTCGTCGAAGTGGCCGACGAGCACGCGCAGGGAAGAATCCTTCTTCTGCTCGAGGGCGGCTACGATCTTTCGGCGCTGGCGGCGTCGGTCGAGCGTTCGGTGGACGCGTTGCGCCGGCCCGCGCGCTTCGAGCGCAGCGAGGGCGAGCTCACTGCATGGGGACGTCAGGCGGCCGAGGCGGCGGCGGCCGTGTGGGATACGGAATGAACCCGGGCTCGGCCCGGCGCGCGCTCTCCTGATCCGGCGGCGAGGGCGGCGGCGCCACGGTGCCCGGCGGGCGCACGCGCGCGCCCGGCGGCGGCGCGGTTGGCTTGGGCGGGCGCTGCTCGGGCAGCGTCGGCGACGGCCCACCGCTGGGCAGATCGTCCGGCGGTCTTCGCTGCAGATCCTCTTCGGCCATCGGCGCCGTCAGCATGCGCTGGCGTTCCTGCGGCGTCGGATGGCGCGGCGCCATGTAGCGCTCCTCGATGATGGGCCGCGACGGCGTCGGCACGGCCGGCCTGCTCGGGCTCGGCGGCCGGTAGCTCGAGGAGGGCGGCTGGAAGTCGGGCGGCGGCCCCGGCGCGCGTGCACTCGGCGGCGGCGGCGTGCGGTGCGTCGGCGGGCTCACGGGCGGCCGGTCCGGCGGGCGCGGCGCCGGAACCGGCTCGCCGGTGCGAAGGTCGACGAAATCGTCCTCGTCGCGCGCCTCGTCCCGCTGCTCGCCATAGCGATCGATGATGCGCGGCCCGCGGCGCACGGGCTCCTCGACGCTCTCTTCGCGCGGCTCGAAGGGATCGTCGCGTTCCTGCGGGCTCGGCCGGCCGGAAGCATCCGCTGGCGGCGCTCCCGGCTCACGCGACGGCCGCTCGTACCGCTCCGCGTGCGGCCGCGGCTCCACCCGCTCGAAATCGTCCTCCGACATCGTTCTCGGAGGATCCGGCGGCGGCAGCGGCAGGCGGCTGGGCGCGTAGCGGCTCGGCGGCGGCGCCGAGTACCGGGCGACCGGCGGCGGCCCCGCGCGATCCGCTGGGGGCGGCTCGCGGTCGGCCGGCGCCAAATAGCGGTCGCCGTCGGGAGGAGCCGAGTGCCGCTCGGCTCTCGGCGGTGCGGAATAGCGGGCAGCCGGCGGCGCGGAGTAGCGGCCCGGCGCCGGGTAACGGTCGGGCGGCGCGTCTCGGTCGGGCGGCGGCACGTATCGCTCCGGCGGAGGCGCCGCGTGTCGATCGGGCGGAGGCGCGGGCGGCGGCGGCGGAATGTAGCGGTCGGGCGGGCGCGGAGAGGAGCCCTGGGCCGGGACGCGGAAGCGGCTGTCGTAGACGGGGCCGGCAGGGCGCTGGTAGCGCGGATCGGGCTCGGCCTCGGCCTCGTCGGGGATGCGGTAGACGCCGTCGTCCTCGCTTTCGAGGGGCACGCGATACGGATCGTTCTCGGCGGCCTCGACCTCTTCGCGGAAGCCGTCGTCGGGCTGCGTGTCGGGAAAGGTGTCCTCGGTGGCGCCGTCCTCGCCGGGCTCGGCGAGGATGGGTCTGCGAGGCTCGCGCCTCTCGTTCGCCCACACCGTCGGCGGCTCGATCGGTTCGGTGCCTTCCTTGAAGCATTCCAGGAAGGCATCGGTCGTCGCTTCGCTGGCGCGCGTGCCGGAGCCCGCATCGATGTTGACGCAGCGGATGCCGTCGGGAAGCTCG
Organism: Candidatus Limnocylindrales bacterium; assembly: GCA_035626395.1. NCBI lineage: Bacteria > Bacillati > Chloroflexota > Candidatus Limnocylindria > Candidatus Limnocylindrales > Candidatus Limnocylindrales bacterium. Next base: position 133,396 of record DASPNR010000013.1, read on the forward strand.
AAGTCGCGCACGGGCCGAGACTGCAGCGCCGCCTTCATGAACTCGAGCCACACCGGCGCGGCCACGCGTCCACCGGTTCCCATCTTTCCCATGGAACGCGTCTGATCGTCGAAGCCGACCCAGACGCCCACGACGAGGTCGGGCGTGTAGCCGACGAACCACGCATCCCGCTGGTCGTTGGTGGTGCCGGTCTTGCCGGCAACGGGCCGGCCCAGCGCCTTGATGGTGGTTGCCGTACCGCGCTGCACGACGCCTTCGAGAATGTACGTCATCAGCGCGGCGGTCTGCGGCGACAACACCTCGCGGCGCCGCGCCTGCGCCTGGAAGAAGACGGTGCCGGCCTTGTCCTCCACTTTCTTGACGATGACGGGCTCGACCTTGACGCCGCCGCCGGCGAAAGCCGTGTAGCCGGCGGTCAGGTCCAGCAGCGACATCTCGGAGGTTCCCAGTGCGATCGAGAGGTTGGCGCCGAGCTCGGCGTCGAAGTGAAAGCGCTCCAGATAATCGACCACGGTGTCGACACCGACCGCATCGACGAGCTTGACCGAGACCACGTTGCGCGACTGCTCGAGAGCCTGACGGAAGCTGATGGGCCCGCGGTAGTCGCGCGTGTAGTTTCGGGGCTGCCACGGCTTGCCGTTGTCCATGTACTCGACCGGCGAGTCGCGAAGCATGCTCGCCGGGGTGTAACCGTGGTCGAGGCCGGCTGCGTAGACGAACGGCTTGAACGCCGAGCCCGGCTGGCGCTTGGCCTGCAGCGCACGGTTGAACTGGGTGCGCAGGAAGTCGTAGCCGCCGACCATGGCCGCCACTCCGCCATCCTTCATGTCGATGGCAACCAGCGCCGCCTCGATCTCCGGGGTCTGCGCGAGGTAGAGCTTGTCGGCGGAGGCCGGCTGCTGCGCGGGCGGCTCCTTGTCGGCTTCGCCGTCGCCGTCTTCGTCGAGATTGATGAACTGGCGCGGCGCCGATTCGCCCGGCTTGCGCGTGCGTACCTCGACGACGTCTCCGACCTTGAACGACCTGCTCTTGACCTTCGAGCTCCAGCTGACCGAGGAGGTGTCGACCTTGCCTCGATGCGGGCCCACCACCACCTCGATGCTTCCCGAAGAGGCCGACGTGACCACGCCCTGATAGATGCGCTCGCGATCGAGCGTGGCCAGGGAAGGATCGGTGGCGTCGCGATCGATGCGCGACTGCATGCTCGTGGCGTCCAGGTGCTCGAGAGGGCCGCGATAGCCCAGGGCAGTATCGACGCGCTCGATGCCGTTGCGCACGGCGGCCTCGGCCAGGCCCTGCAGCCGCGGATCCATCGCCGTGTGCACGGTGTAGCCCTGGTTGTACGGCGCATCCTCGCCGAACATCTCCTCGAGCTGCAGGCGCACCGCCTCGGTGTAGTAATTCCGCACCGACTGCCGCTGGTCGGCCTGGGGCGCAAGGGTGAGCTCTTCGCGCAGCGCATTCTGGTAGTCGCCGGCGCTGAGGAAGTTCTCCTCGACCATGCGCCGCAGCACGTAGCGCTGACGCTTCATGGCGGCTTCAGGGTTTCGGCGAGGAGAATATCGACTCGGAGCCGCCGGCAGGCCCGCCAGCAGCGCGGCCTGCGCGGGGGTCAGCTCGGAGACCTGCTTGTCGAAGTAGCTGCGGGCCGCGGCGCCGACGCCGTGATTGCCTTCGCCGAAGTAGATCTGGTTGAGGTACAGCTCCAGGATCTGATCCTTGCTGAGGTGCTGCTCCAGGCGCAGCGCCAGCAGGATCTCCTTCATCTTTCGTTCGTAACTGCGCTCGGGTGTCAGCAGCAGGACCTTGACCACCTGCTGCGTGATGGTGCTGCCGCCCTGCACGACCGAGCCGGCGCTGAGGTTGGCGGCGAATGCGCGCGCGATGCCGATGAAATCGACGCCGGAATGGCTGTAGAAGTCGGCGTCTTCGGAGGCCAGGAACGCGTTGCGCACCACCGGCGGGATCTTCTCGATGGGCACCAGGTAGCGGCGCTCGCGGTAGAACTCCTCGACCAGGGCGCCGTCGCTGGCAAAAACCCTGGTGGCAACCGGCGGCTCGTATTGAAGCAGGCGTTCGATGGGCGGCAGCGCCGAGGTCATTTCGTCGTAGGTGGCGAGCACGATCACGCCACCCACCGCGCACACGAGCGACAGCATCACTGCCACCATCCACTTCAGCATCCGCATCGCTCGTATGTCCTTTATAAACCTTTCGAAAAGCTACCCGCGGTGGCACCGGCGCGCAACACGCCCGCCTGCGCGCGCACGGCCGTTGCGCGGAAGTTGTGAGCGTATGGGCGTCCGGTTATAGCCCCTCGACGTGAACGCAGACGGGTTCTCCGGCGCCATTCGCCAGGCAGCGGCACTTCTCGCGCAAGCTCGCAGCGTAGTCGTCCTGACCGGCGCCGGCGTTTCGACCGAGTCGGGCATCCCCGACTTTCGTTCCCCTGGCGGCCTCTGGACCAGATACGATCCGCGCAAGCTGACATTCGATCTCTTCTGCGCGTACGAAGCCACGCGGCGCGACTACTGGAAGATGTCGACGGAGTCGTATCCGGTCCTGCGCGATGCCGAGCCCAATGCCGCGCACCATGCGATCGTGGCGATCGAGAAGGCCGGCAAGCTCTTGCGGCTGGTCACGCAGAACGTGGACGGCCTGCACCGAAAGGCGGGCAGCTCGCCCGAGCGCACCACCGAGATCCACGGCTCGTCGCTGCGCGCCGGCTGCATCGATTGCGGCGCCAGCCACGATCGCGAGCAGCTCCACCGCAGGCTGGTCGCGGGCGAGGTCGTGGTGCCCTCGTGCGACGTGTGCGGCGGGCGCGTCAAGCCGGCCACGATCTCGTTCGGCCAGTCGATGCCCGAGCGCGAGACGGCGCAGGCGTTCGAGGCGGCCGAAGCCTGCGACCTGATGCTGGTGGTCGGATCGTCGCTGCAGGTGTATCCGGCCGCCGCGCTTCCGGACACCGCCGTGGCGGCCGGATCGCGCCTGATCATCGTCAACAACGAGGAGACGCCCAAGGACGACATCGCCGACGTGCTGCTGCGCGGCTCGGCCGGCGAGTCGATGTCGCTGCTCGTGCGCGCGGCGGGTCTCGAGCTTCCTTGATCCCCTTCGTCGACCTGGCCTCGGATTTCGCGCTCGTCGAAAAGCAGGCGCGAAAGCGCATCGATGACGTGCTCGCTCGCCAGCTGTTCGTGCACGGGCCGCAGACCGCCGAGCTGGAGCGCGCCATCCAGGAGCTGACCGGCGCCCGCTTTGCCATCGCGTGCTCGTCGGGCAGCGATGCCCTCTACCTGGCGCTGCTCGCGCTCGGGATCGGGCCTGGCGATGCGGTGATCGTTCCCGCCTTCACGTTCTTCGCCAGCGCCGGCGCCGTCGTTCGCGCGGGCGCCCAGCCGGTCTTCTGCGACATCGATGACCGCACCTTCCTTGCCGGCGCCGCCCAAATGGCAGCCGCCGTGGATCGCCATTTCGACGGGTCGCTTCGTCACCGCCGCACGCGCGCACGGCTGCGCGCGCTGCTGCCGGTGCATCTCTACGGGCGCATGACGGCAATGGACGAGTTGGTGTCGTATGCACGCGAGCGCGATCTGCGCGTGATCGAGGATGCGGCGCAGGCCCTGGGCGCGCGGTCGGACGCGGGAGCGGCCGCGGCGGTCGGTGACGCCGGTTGTCTTTCGTTCTATCCGACCAAGAACCTGGGCGGCCCGGGCGACGGGGGCATGGTCGTGACCAATGACCAGACGCTGGCGCGCCGCCTCTCGCGCCTGCGCGTTCACGGCGCGGCGCCAGGCAGCTACGAGCACGAGGACGCCGGAATCAACGCGCGCATGAATGAGCTGGTGGCCGCCGTTCTCAATGCCAAGCTTTCGCACCTGGCGGCCTGGAACGCGCGGCGGCAGGAGATCGCCGCTCTGTATGAGCGGCATCTGGCACCGGCGGCCGCGGCCAACATCCTCATCCTGCCGCAGCCGGCCACGGGCAAGGAGCACGTCTGGCACCAGCTCACGGTGCGTGTGCCCTGCGGCCGCGATGCCGTGCAGGCGCGCCTGGAGCGCGAAGGGATCGCGACGCGGGTTTTTTATCCGCTTCCCCTCCATCTGCAGCCATGCCTGGCCGCCGAGGGCGGTGCACGCGGCGATCTGCCGGTCAGCGAGCGCATGGCTGAGCAGGTGCTGAGCCTGCCGATCTATCCGTCGCTTGCCGACGAGGCGGTGGCGGCAGTCTGCGCCGGCCTGTCCGCTGCGTGCGGCGACGCTGCGCACGGGCAACGATGACCAACGTGCGTGCGCGAGCGCGGCGTTGCCCGAAGGCAGCGTGGACGATGGCCGCAACGCGGCGCCGTCGCCGCGCGCTCGTCCCCGCAGCGACGGTGCCGAGGCGCGCGTCGCGGGGCCTGCCGCGATGAAGAGGCCACCGTTCGTTCTTGCCATCGGCGGCCTCGATCCGAGCTGCGGCGCCGGCATCGTGGCCGACGCGCGCACGCTCGAGCGGCTCGAAGTCATGCCGCTCGCCGTCGCCACCGCGGTGACCGTGCAATCGGGAGGCGGCGTGCGAGCCACGCACCCGGTTCCCGTTCCGCAAGTGACGGCACAGCTGCGCGAGCTTCTGCGCGCCTTTCCCGCATCGGCAATCAAGATCGGCCAGGTGCCGTCGGCGGCTTGCGCCGCCGCGCTGGCCGCTACGCTGCGCCCGCTGACTGCGCGAGTGCCGCTGGTGCTCGATCCTGTCTTGCGTGCTTCGGGCGGCGGCGAGCTGGCTGGGCCCGCGGCGGCGCGCGCCATCCTTGCGCGGCTCCTGCCGCTGGCGGCGGTGGTGACGGTCAACCTCGACGAGGCGGCCGTGCTGACCGGTATGGCGGTGCGCGACGTGGACGGGATGTCGGCCGCGGCGCGCCGCCTCTCGTCGCGGACGACCGGAGCCATCGTCATCAAGGGCGGGCACCTGCGCGGCCAGCCTCTCGACATGCTGTTGCACGAAGGCTGCGAGCGGATTTTTCGCGGCACGCGGCTGCGCGGTTCGATGCACGGGACCGGGTGCGCATTCGCCAGCGCGATGGCGGCGGCGCTGGCGCGCGGCATGAGCGTCGAAGCCGCACTGGTCGGCGCGAGAAAGCACGTGCGCGAATTGCTGACGCACGCCGTCACTGCCGGCGGCGCACGATTGCGCGCGCCCCGCCGCGTTCGTTGAGATTGGCGTGTGGGCACTGATATAGGTGCGTCATCAAAGACGCACCGCCCACCTCCCTGTCCGACAAGGCCGCGGCCGCTTCCGAGCGCCATCGCGGCACGCGCCGTCATCTGCGGCTTCTCGAAGAGCTGACGCTGTTTCTCGGACGCACGCCCGATTCCCAGGAAGCGCTCGAGGGTGTGGTACGCATGCTCGCCAGCGCCTTCGATTGCGAAGTCTGCTCGCTCTACAGCTTCGATCCAGGGACCGAAATCCTCAGCCTTGCAGCAACGCACGGCCTGCCCTCACGCAGCATCGGCCGCGTGACCATGAGCAAGAACGAAGGCCTGGTCGGTCTCGTGGTCGAGCAGCAGTCGCCGGTCGTCGTCGTGGATGCGCTGACGCATCCGCGCTTCAAGTTCTTCCCGGAAACGGGAGAAGAGAAGTACCACTCCTTCCTCGGCGTGCCGGTGGGCGAAGGCCTCGGCACGATCGGCGTGCTCGTCCTGCAGAGCCGGCGCCGCCGCCGCTTCACCAACGAAGAGATCATGCTGGCGCGCTCGGTCGCGGGTCAGGCGCGCGCGCTGATGGTGAACGCGCACCTGTCCGAGCGCCTGCAGCACCAGGAAGAGGAGCGCGAGCGTTACCGGCGCGAGATGCAGAAGGCGATCCAGCGCCTGGAGGCGTTCGAGATCGGCAAGCGTCGCATCGACCGCCATCTCGACAGCGGCGGCGTGCTGCATCTGTCGGGCCTGGGTGCGTCGCCGGGATTCGGCATCGGACGCGCACACCGACTGGAGAAGCCCGTCGAGATCGAACGCATCGAGCTCAAGCCCGGACGCGGATACGAAAGCGAGCGCAGCCGCTTCGAAGCCGCGCTGGCCGAGGCCATCAAGGAAGTGGACGAGGCGCGCGAGCGCATGGGCGAGCTGGTGCCGGAGGTTGGCGGCGCCATGTTCGAAGCGCTGCGGATGATGATCGAGGACCGCTCCTTCACCAGCCGCATTCACGAGGAGATGGAGAAGGGCCTCTGCGCCGAAAGCGCGGTGCGCGTGGTGGTGCTCGACTACGTGCAGCGCTTCAGCACGATGAGCGACGACTACCTGCGCGAGCGCGTCTCCGACGTTCGCGAAACCGGGCAGCGCATCCTGCACCACCTGCTCGGCGTGGACGCACCGGTCCCCGAGGTGCGCGAGCACGCGGTGCTGGTGGCCTCCGAGCTCACCATCACCGATCTGGCGGCGATCGATCATTCCAAGCTCGAAGGCATCGTCACCTCGGCCGGCGGCGTCACCTCGCACGCCGCCATTCTCGCGAAGTCGCTCGGCATCCCGACCGTGGTCGGCGCGGCCGGCGTCTACGAGGCCGCGCGCGAGGGTTACGAAGTCATCGTCGACGGCAACTCGGGCACGGTCTACGTGCGCCCGGGCGCCGACGTCATCGCCGAATACCGCCGTCTGGACACCGAGTATCGCGAATTCCAGCGAGGGCTCGCCCATCTTCGCGACCTGCCGGCCGAGACCCTCGACGGTCACCGCGTAAGCCTGCTCGCCAACGTCGGATTGATCAGCGAGCTCGATCTGGTCGAGCGCTTCGGCGCCGAGGGCATCGGCCTTTATCGCACCGAGTTTCCGTTCCTTTCGTACCGCGATTTTCCGACGGAGGAGGAGCAGCTGCGGCTCTACAAGCGCGTGATGACGCGCATGCGCGGCCGCCCTGTCACCATTCGCACGCTCGATCTCGGGGCGGACAAGTATCCGCTGTTCGCGCAGCAGACGCGCGAGGGCAACCCCTTTCTCGGCCTGCGCTCGATTCGCGTTTCGCTCGAATCGGAAGACACGTTCCTCGATCAGCTTCGCGCCATCCTTCGGGCCGCCAGCGAGTTTCCCGTTCGCATCCTGTTCCCGATGATCACGAGCGTCGAGGAGCTGCGGCGCGTGCGCGAGCTCTACGCGGAGTGCCTCTCCGACCTGTCGCAGAACGGTTTTGTGCCCGCGCCAGGCATCGAGCTGGGAGCGATGATTGAGGTGCCGGCGGCCGTCTTGCGCGCGCCCGAGATCCTGCGCGAGGTCGACTTCGTCTCCATCGGCACCAACGACCTGATCCAGTACACGCTGGCGGTGGACCGCGACAATCTGAAGGTCGCCTCGATGTACGAGCCGCTGCATCCGGCCGTGCTGCAGTCGATCCGCATCGTGGTAGACGCCGCGCGCGAGGCGGGCCGCCGCGTCGGCATGTGCGGCGAGATGGCGGGCAACCCGCTGTGCACGCTGCTGCTGGTGGGAATGGGGCTGGACGAGCTGAGCATGGGGTCGCTCTACATTCCGGTGGTCAAGCAGATCATCCGCAGCGCGCGCTACGATGACGCGCAGCGCATCGCCCAGGACGTCCTGCGCTGCGACACGGTCGAGGAAGTCAAAGGCTACGTCTTTTCCGCCCTGCGGGAGCGCGGGCTCATCGAGCTGGTCGAGACGTTCACCTGATCCCCTGCCCGAGTGAAGCCCGGATCGATCGCCCGTCGGCGCCTCGGGCGCGGCCGGTTCGAATCGACTCCGGGCCGGAAGAGAAGCTGCGCTGACGGAATACGCGCAGGCGGGGCAGCGTTAGGTCGGCGTGCCGCCGGTGTGCGCCTGAAGCCATTCGATGACCGCATCGACCGCACGCGGGTCGAGCAGCATGTTCTTGCCGCCTCCTGACTTCTCCACCGGCGCGAGCAGCGTCGGTTCGGCGGCGGGAATCGTCACCAGCTTGGTTTCGAGCTTCTTGTCCTTGAAGTTGTCGCGCGCATCGGCCGGAAAGCGGCCGCGCTGGTAGAGGTCGTCGGGCAGCTTGTCGGAGACGACGATCAGCGTGGGCGCATCCACCTGCACGATGTCGGTCTCTCCGACCATGTTCGAGAACAGGATGACGCCTGCCGGCGGCTTCACCTGCGCATAGCGCGAGTAGATTCCCACGATCGTGTCGGTGCCCCAGGCGTGGCCGAACAGGAAGACCTTGTCCGGATCCACCTTGGCGTGCTCGACCGCGTGCGTGTACGCCTCCAGCGCATTGGAGCGGACGGTGGCATAGCGGCCCGGGCTGCTGCGACCGGTGCCGGGAGAGTCGAAGCGAAAGACGGCGAAGCCCGCGGCGACCAGCCGCTTGGCGAGCTGCGCGTAGATGCCGGTGTCGAGGTCGGCGCCGTAGCCCGGGGGCAGGCCGTGTCGGTCCAGCGCCTCCGATGCCGGGATCAGCACCACCAGCGGCGCGGGCGTTCGCGCGGGAAATTCCCACTGCGCTGCCACGGTGGCATCGACGCTCTTGAACGTCGTCTCGACGACCTCACCGCGAGCGGTTGGGTCGGCGATGGTGACGGCTTGGGCGGTACGCGCAGGATGGAGCGAAGCTGCCGCGGCCAGGGCGAGAACCATGACGACGCGTCTTCCGGCGAGGAGATGACGGCCGGCGCCGGCCTTGTTCGTGGTGACCAAGCGAGCGCCGCTCAGAGGGGTTTCTTGGCGAAGTACCAGTCGGTGACTTCGAACTGCGGATCCCTGGCGCGATCCTCGGCGCCCTTGGCCGTCAGCGGCGGCGGCTGGATGACCTTGTCGCCAGGCCTCCATCCCTCGGGCGTCGCCACGCCGTGCTGCGTGGAGGTCTGCAGCGAGTTCACCAGGCGAAAGATCTCGTCGACGCTGCGGCCGTTGGTGAGAGGGTAGTAGACCATCGCCCGCAGGTTCTGGTCGGGATCGATCACGAAGACGCAGCGGACGGTCGCCGTGGAGGACGCGCCGGGATGAACCATGCCGTAAAGCTGCGCCACCTTCATGTCGAGGTCGGCGATCATGGGATAGCGGATCTCGATGCCGAATTTGTCCTTGATGTTCCGAGTCCAGGCGATGTGCGCGTAGATGCTGTCGATGGACAGGCCGATGAGCTGGACGCCGAGCTTCTCGAAATCGTCCTGCCGCCGCGCGAACTCCATGAGCTCGGTGGTGCACACGGGCGTGAAGTCGGCGGGGTGGGAGAACAGCACCACCCATTTCCCCTTGTAGTCGGAGAGCTTGATCGGACCGTGCGTGGAGACCGCTTCGAACTGCGGTGCCGGCTCCAGGAGCCGCGGCAGCGAAGGTTTGGGAGCGGCTTGGGCTTCGGTCATGGGAGCAACCTCCGAACGTTCTTGCGCAGCCGAAGGCGCGCCGAGGGTGAGTTTCCGCGGAGGGGCAGGGTTGTCAAACAGGAGGCACGAGCATGCGAAAGACCGGTTCCTCCTGCCGTTCGAGCTCATGGCGCGCCCCTCGAGCTGGCGCTCGTCGTGTCATTCCACCTCCCGCGTCAACCGACATGGGCATCGAACGCAGCGCCGGACGCCGAACACTGACGTTCCAGAACACCGCCCGCTACGAATCCGCCAGCGCCTTCTCGAGCTTTCCGGCCTCGGTCTTGGCCCGTTGCTGCCCGCCGTGCGAGCGGCAGTAGGCGATCACGATCGGTGTCAGCGTACCGCGGGAACGGACGACGGCGAAGGCCTCAGGCGATCTGCAGCACCGGCTTCGGAAGCCGTTTTCGAGCGCCGGAATCTGCACGACCTGGCAACGGAAGCAGCTGCCTTCTCTGACTACAGTTCCAACCATTCTTCGCCACGATGCATGCGAAGGGTAGCGCGGCGGGTGGATGGTGCCAGGGATGCTTGTGCGGCGTCCTGTGCGATGCACACGCTCTTGGTTGGACGAATGACGGATCGATAGCGCATATCGACGCAGTCGCAGCCGGCATCACCGGTATCGGACGCGGACTTGTCACAGGCAGATTCGAGCCGTTGTCGTTCCATGAGACCGGATCCCGGCCAGCCACGTTCCGCTCTGGTCTGGCGTCCGGGAGCGAAACCGGCTGCCCGCAGGCGCAACCATGCGGCCGCCGGGACTGCCGGCCACCCCTAGCGCGGTGGCGAGACGCGGAAGCCGCGACCCGGTGCCAGAACGGATCGGGTGCGAGAGCGCGAATTTGCGCTGGCGGTGCGTTTTTTTCGTCGTTCCAGTCGCGACTATGGGGTGCGCCCTGTGATAGGGGTCTGTCGCGTGAAAAGGGCTGCTTCTTCGAATGCCCGGCGTCATCCCGCCTCGCCCGTCGGGCACGGCGGGATCCCCGCCGTTTTGCTCGCCCGCTGGCAGACGTTCCTCGATGAGCTGGCGGAGTTGCTGCAGGTGCCCTCCGTTTTGATTCGCGCCGCCGAAGCGAGCGAAATCGTCGTCCTGGTATCCAGCCTGTCCGCGGGAAATCCCTATCGGGCTGGCGCAAGCTGGCGGCGTGGGCGCGACATCTACTGCGAGGCGGCCGTGCAGACCTCCGATGCGGTCCACATCGCGGACGCCCGCGAGCACCCGCAATGGAAGAACAGCCCCGATGCGCGTGCAGGTCTCATCGCCTATCTCGGCGTGAACGTCCGGTGGCCCGACGGAGCCGTCCTCGGCACGATCTGCGTGCTCGACAGCAAGCCCAACGTATTCGGCGAAACCGAGCGCCGGTTGCTGCTGCGGTTTCGCGACCTCTGCCAGCTCGATCTCGAGTCGCTCCAATCCGAGGGCAACGCCGATACACGATCGGGCCAATCCTGGTGTGAGTCCGGTACCTCCCTGCAGCCGCTGGCCGCACTCAGCCATCAGTCCATGGCCGCACGCGAGGCGCTGGAGCGCTCGCGGCTGCACTATGAACAGCTCGTATCCTCGATCGATGGCATCGTCTGGGAAGCCGACGCCAGCACGTTCCAATTCACCTTCGTCAGCCAGCAGGCCGAGCGTCTGCTCGGTTATCCGCTGTCGCGCTGGCTCGATGAGCCGAACTTCTGGCGCGAGCACGTCCATCCAGCCGATCGCGAATGGGTCACCGATCTGTGCACAGGAGCTACGCGGGAATCGCGCTCGCACGATTTCGAGTATCGCATGATTGCAGCTGACGGCGGCGTCGTCTGGCTGCGCGACATCGTCAAGGTGGTCTCCGAGCATGGTCAGCCTTCCCGGCTGCGCGGCATCATGATCGACATCACCGAACGCAAGCACGCCGAGGAAGAGCGGCGACGTTCCGAGGAGCGCTACCGGACGCTGATCGAGAACGTCAACGACGTCGTCTTCGCGACCGACCGCTCGGGCAGGTTCACCTACGTCAGCCCCGTCATCGAGCGCATCAGCGGCTATCGGGTGGAGGATCTGCTCGGCAAACCGTTGATCGAGATCGTCTACGCCGAAGACGCGGCTTATCTGGAGGAGGCGGCGCGGCGTACCATGGCAGGCCAGGCCGAGCCTCGTGAATTCCGGATTCAGGAGAAGGACGGACGAATCCGCTGGGTGCGCAGCTCGAGCAGGCCGCGCTACGAGAATGGCGAGCTGGTGGGAATGATCGGGATCGTCACCGACATCAACGATCGTAAGCGGGCCGAGGAAGCGGTCCAGGAGAGCGAGGCCCGGTACAGACAGCTCGTGGAGTTGTCACCCTATGGCATCGTCGTGCATGCGCGAGGCAAAGTGATGTTTGCCAACAATGCGGCCGCTCGGCTGATGGGCGCCGCAGACGCATCCGACCTGGTGGGACGGTCGATCATGGAAGTCGTCCGGCCCGAGCGCCGCCAGCAACTCGCCGAAAGGATCCGGACCATGCTCGAGACCGGGACCCCGGCAGAGGCCCGTGAAGATCAGCTCCTGCGCTTGGACGGCGTTCCCATCGACGTGGAGACTACGGGCATGCCCATGATCTTCGGCGGCGAGCCGGCCGTCCAGGTGGTCATCCATGACATCACCGAGCGAAAGCGGACCGAGGACGCACTGCGAGCGAGCGAGGAGCGCTACCGCTATCTCGTCGAGAACGTCAACGATGTCGTCTATACCATGGATACGCTCGGCAACTTCACTTACGTCAGTCCAGCCATCAGTTCGGTTTCTTCGTACTCTGCCGACGAGGTGAAGAGCCTGGGCGTTGCACACTTCGTCCATCCTGACGATTTGCCGGCACTGGAACAGCATCGCGGCCGCAACTTGTTGGGCGAGGCTGGACAGATCGATTTCCGGGTCTTCGACAAGGCCGGCGATCTGCGCTGGATTCGCGCGTCCACCAGCCCACGCGTGGAAAACGGCCAGGTCGTCGGATTGAACGGCATCTTCAGCGACATCACCGAGCGCAAGCTTACCGAGAATGCGTTGCACGAGAGCGAGGAGCGCTATCGCCAGCTCTTCGAGAACGCGCACGAAATCATCTACTGCCACGACCTTGCCGGCAATTTCGTCTCAATCAATCCGGCGGCCGAGGTGGCGCTTGGATACACCCAGACCGAAGTCGAAAGCATGAGTCTCGGTCAGATCATCGCGCCAAACAGCCGCGGCTATGTTGCCGACCTGATCGACCGCGTACTCAGCAAACGCGCGATCCCCGCCGCCGTCGAGGTGGAGGTCATCACCAAGCAAGGTGACAGCGTCCTGCTGGAAGCGAGCCCGCGCGTGGTCGAGCGCGACGGCGTTCCCATCGCGGTCCAGGGGATCGCGCGCGATGTCACCGAACGCAAGAGGGCCCAGAAGGAAATCCAGCGGCTCAATGAGCAACTCGAGGAGCGTGTTCGCGAGCGCACTGCCGAGTTGCGAGCCGCCAACAAGGAACTGGAGGCATTCAGTTATTCGGTATCGCACGATTTGCGCGCGCCTTTACGCGTGATCGAAGGCTTCAGCCACGTGCTGCTCGAGGAGTACGGCCCTCTCGTCGATCAACAGGGGCAGTACTACATGAGCCGGATCCAGGCGACGAGTACGCGAATGGGGCATCTCATCCGCGACCTGCTCGCGCTGGCCCGCGTCACGCGCAGCAGGATGGCCTGGACGACGGTGGACTTGAGTGCGATCGGCCACGCAATTGCCGGCGAGCTCGCGAACTCGGACGCGCAGCGCGATGTCCAGTTCATCATCGAAAACGGTGTGTGCGTGGAAGGTGATGCCTCGCTTCTGCGGGTGGTGCTGGAAAACCTGTTTGAGAATGCGTGGAAATACACGAGCAGGCACGAACGCGCACGCATAGAGTTCGGCACACGCGACGCGGACGGCGAAACGATCTATTTCGTTCGCGACGACGGCGCCGGCTTCGACATGGAGCACGCGAGCAAGCTCTTCGGAGCCTTCGAGCGACTGCATCCGGTAAGCGAATTCGAGGGGACCGGGATCGGACTTGCCACGGTTCAGCGCATCGTGGAGCGACACGGCGGACATGTTTGGGCGGAGGCCGAACCCGAGAAAGGCGCGACGTTCTATTTCACATTGCTGCCCACCAGATCGGCGAGCGCGCGATCGAAACGGTTGGAACCCGGTAGCTGAGCCGCGTCGCCGCTGCGCGGCCTTCGCAACGGTTCGCTGCCGTTCGAGCACACGGCCGGCGCGAGGATAGGGCATACGCACGCGGCCGACCGCCGTTCCGGTCTTACGGGCGGATGTTGCCGCGGCGCGGACTGACGCGGTGCGGCATGCGGACGGAACGCGTGCACCGCTTCGTATAGTGCGATTTGTCACTTGGCGCAGCCGCGCCAACTCGCTACCTTTCGGCACCATTTTTTAGGACGTCCAAAACCGAAACCCATGGTGGGAGGGTCAGGGGCATGTCTTACACTTCGTCGCGCCTCGCGATTCTTTGCTTTGGTTTGTCCGTCGCCGTCCAGGCGTTCCCCGAACGTGCGCCGGCTGCCGAAGTCGGTACCAACGACTTTCGGATCAGCGTCATGGGCACGGACGGCGACACGACGGTCAACGTCAACACACAGGCCGTCGCGTACAACGGTGATCAGACCGAATACCTGGTCGTCTGGTCGGCCGATGAGATGCTCAACGGCGAGTTCGAGATCTACGGCCAGATCGTCGCCGCCGACGGCTCCCTTCTAGGTTCCGATTTCCGGCTGAGCGACATGGGGCCGGATCTGAACGCGAGTTATGACGCCACCGTGCCGGCCGTCGCGTACAACGCGGCGACGAACGAGTACCTCGTCGTCTGGCGCGGCAACGACGGGACGAGCGAGAACGACATCTACGGCCAGCGCGTGGACGCCGATGGTGTCGAGGTCGGCACGAACGATTTCCGCATCAGCGACGTCGGCTCGCTCAGCTACGCGGCCAATGCGCCGGCCGTAACGTGTCACGATACCAACGGCGAATGCCTGGTGGTCTGGGAGGCCGACTACGAGACGGTGACGGCGAACGATGAAATCGAGATTTTCGGACAGCTTCTCGACGGCACCGGCAACGCCATCGGCACGAACGACTTCCGCATCAGCCGCATGGGCCCCGACAACAACGCCAATTACGATGCCGATGCCCCGCGCGTGGTCTACAACAGCGCCAACGACGAATACTTCGTCGTGTGGGTGGCCGAGGATGACAGCCTGCCGCTGATCGACGGCGAGTTCGAGGTGTACGGCCAGCGTCTGACGTCGGCCGGAGCCGAGACCGGCAACGACGACTTCCGCATCAGCGACGTCGGCATCGACGGAATCGCCGCCACCAGCGCCAGTGCTCCCGCCGTCGCCTACGACCCGGACGCCGGCGAGTACCTCGTCGTGTGGTCGGCCGACGAGACGAGCGGGCAGAGCGAGATCCACGGCCAGCGCTTGACCGCATCGACGGGCGCCGAGGTGGGGACCAACGACTTCCGCATCAGCGACATGGGGCCCGATGGCAGCTCCTCCTACGGCGCCTTCACGCCGGCCGTGGCCTACAACGGCATCAACGACGAATTTTTCGTTGTCTGGCAGGGGGACGACGACACCTCGCCTCTGGTCAACAACGAGTTCGAGGTCTTCGGCCAGCGCATCGCGAGCGGCACCGGCGCCGCGGTGGGCGCCAACGACATGCGGCTGAGCGACATGGGCGTCGACGGCAACGTGGCATTCAACGTGGCTGCCGGCGTCAGCGTCGCCTTCAACGCCGCCAGCCTCGAGTATCTCGTTGCGTGGACGGGCGACGACACGACCGATGGCGAATTCGAGGCGTACGGCCAGCGCGTCTCCAACTGCGGCGATTCCACCATCGACACAGGGGAACAGTGTGACGCCGGCGCCAGCAACGGCGCCGCGGCATCGTGCTGCTCGGCAACCTGCAGCTATCGCCCGGTCGACTACATCTGTCGCGGCGCCGCCGGCGAGTGCGACGTGGCCGAAACCTGCACGGGCGCGAGCGCGAGCTGCCCGTCCGACTCCTTGCAGCCCGCGGATTCCACCTGCACCGATGACGGCAACGCCTGCACCAGCGACCGCTGCGACGGCAGCAGCACGGCGTGCCAGCACGCGGCGGGCAATGCCGGCGCCGTCTGCCGTGCAGCCGTCGACGACTGCGACGCTGCCGAGGTGTGCGACGGCTCTTCCACGTCGTGCCCGGCCGATGTGCTCGATGCCGCCGGCACGGCGTGCGCCAGCGACGGCAATCCCTGCACCGTCGACCAGTGCGACGGCGTCAACACCGCCTGCCAACATCCCGCCGGCAATGCCGGCGCGACCTGCCGCGCAGCAGCCGGCGAGTGCGACGCCGCCGAGATCTGCGACGGTGCCGACCCTGCCTGCCCCGTGGATGCGAAGGTCGCCTCCGGCACGTCCTGCAGCGACGACGGCAACGCCTGCACGGAGGATCGCTGTGACGGGAGCGGCGATGCGTGCCAGCATCCCGCCGGCAACGTCGGCGCCGTCTGTCGCGCGGCCGCCGGCGAATGCGACGTCGCCGAGACCTGCGACGGCACCGCCACGTGCCCGACCGATGGGCTGACCGATGCCGGGACGTCGTGCAGCAGCGATGGAAATCCCTGCACGATCGACCAGTGCGACGGCGCGAGCGCACTGTGCCAGCACCCTGCCGGCAACGCCGGCGCCACCTGCCGAGCGGCCGCCGACGAGTGCGATGCGGCCGAACTGTGCGACGGCGCCAGCACGACCTGTCCGGGCGATGCCAAGCAGTCGGCCGACACCGCATGCACGGACGACGGCAACGCCTGCACGCTCGACCGCTGCGACGGCTCCAGCGACGCATGCCAGCACCCCGCCGGCAATACCGGTACGGTCTGCCGCGCCGCGGCCGGAGAGTGCGATATCGCCGAGACCTGCGACGGCACCGCCACGTGCCCGTCCGACGCGCTCGTGCCGGCCGATTCCTCGTGCACCAGCGACGGGAACGTCTGCACGAGGGACGTCTGCGACGGCTCGAGCCCGCTGTGCCAGCATCCGGCCGGCAATGCCGGAACCGTCTGCCGGGCCGCGGCCGGCGAGTGCGACACCGCCGAGACCTGCAGCGGGGAAGCCGCCGAGTGCCCCGCCGACGCCAAGGCGCCCGCGGACACGACCTGCTCGAGCGACGGCAACGTCTGCACGCTCGATCGCTGCGACGGCTCCAGCGACACCTGCCAGCACCCGGCCGGCAACGCCGGCACGGTCTGCCGCGCTGGCTCCGGTGATCTGTGCGACCCCGACGAGCTGTGCACCGGCTCGGAGGCCGACTGCCCCGCCGACGTCGTCCAGCCCGCCGGCACCGTCTGCCGCGCCGGCTCGGGTGATCTCTGCAACAGCGACGAGACCTGCAGCGGAACGGCGGGGGCCGCGTGTCCGGCCGATGCGTTCGAGCCATCCACGACGGTTTGCCGCTCGGCTGCGCATGACTGTGACTCCGCCGAGCTATGTCCCGGCACGCCGGCGGGGTGCCCGTCGGATGCAGATCTGCCCGATGGAACGAGCTGCGACGACGGCGACGATTGCACGATCGACGAAGTCTGCAGCGGCGGCGTCTGCGGCGATGCCACGCGCATCTGCATCGATGAGTTCGTTGCCTATCGCGTCAACTCCTCCGATGCCGCCGACACGCTCCCCAAAGGATGGAACGTCACGTTGAACGATGAGCACGTTGCCGACGGCGACGGAGACGATCCGGAAAACCACGCCGCCAAGAAGACGATGGGCCTGCTCACTCCGGCGGGCAGCGATGGAACTGGCATGGCGGTCGAGCCCGCGCTGCATTACCTGCGCTACCAGGTCGGCCCTGCCGGTGACGGCGCCAGCGCGATGCTCGCGAACGGCGCGTTCCCGCCTACGGTGGCGCACATCCCCCGACGCTGGGAGCTCACCAACCAGTTCGGCACGATCGTCGTCGACTCGCGCAAGGTGACGGCGATGCTGGTGCCCGCCGCTACCGGCGACACCGGCCCGCTCGTCGCCCCCAGCGGCAAGAACCACTTCCTGTGCTACCAGGTGCGTACGGCCAAGGGAGTCGCCAGCGATCAGACTCCCGAACTTGCTCCCGGCGTCACCAAGTTCCGCACCGATCTGCAGGGATACTTCCGCGACACGTTCGACGACTGCGCCACCGACGCCGACGGCGGCATCGGCTTCGAGGGTACCAGCGTGGAAGGGCACTGCCTCTATGATCTCAAAATCCCCGTGGAGCTGTGCAGCCCGGCGGCGATGAGCGAGGTCGAGCCGCCGCGGGAGAGTGCGGCGACGATCGAAGAGTCGAACCCGGTCACGCCGTTCGCGCTGCTCTGCTACAAGTCCGGCCTCGCGCGCGTCTGGAAGAGCGAGGAGGTGGCGGCGCTTGCCGGCGGAACGGCCGGCGCGCGCATTGAACCGAACCAGTCGCCGCACCAGGTGCACTCGCTGACGACGGGCAATCCAGTCGAGGTGGCTCCTGCCAGCGGCTTCATCTCGCCGTCGGCGCTCGACACGGTGCCCTCGCGCACGATCTGCGTATCGACGGCGGTGACGGACGTTCAGATGCTGCCTTGAACGTGCCATCGGGGAGCCGGCCGTGCCGCGCTTGCGCGACTAATTCGCGTCGTTCGCGGTTTCTGCCGCTTCGGAGGTTTCCAGTGCTGCCTCCTCGGCTTCCAGTGCTTCGAGATCGTCGGGGAAGATGCCGAAGTGCGCAGCCACGTCCGGCGCATAACGCAGGAGATCGACGCGAAGCTTGAGCAGGCTCATGTCCTTGGCCTTGCTCTCGAGCATGACGTCGAAACTAAGGCCTTCCGCGTCTCGCATGAAGCGTGCGAATTCGAACGGATTGGTGAAGTCCGCATGATTCGTGAGGATCGGCGGCAGCTGCACCGTTTTCTTGCGCTTGGTTCTCGGGTCCCGCCGCTGCACATCGCGCAGTTCGGTCCGGGGTGACGAGTAGTGGATCTTGGGCCGCTGCGGCTCGGGCCACGTCTCCACGATTCGTCGAAGCGTGTCCACCATGCCGAGGCGCTCTGGATTCAAGCACCAGAAGTGCTGGTAATCGAAGACGAGCCGCACGCCCGTGTGCTCGTAGATCCAAAGGACATCGGCCGCACTGAACCGGATGTCGTCGTGTTCGAGCACCAGTCGGTTCTGCACGTGCTTTGGAAGACGCTTCCAGTTCTCGACCCAGCGCGCACGGCTCGCCTGGTGGTCGCCGTAGACACCGCCGACGTGCGTCACCATGACCGCTTCAGGTCCCAGCTCCATGCGATCGAGCATTTCCGCCTGAGACGAGAAGTCCCAGATGCTCTTCCTGGTCAGCGTCTCGTCCGGACTGTTGAGCAGCACGTATTGCGAGGGATGGAATGAGAGGCGGATGTCCAGCTGCCGCGCCTTGGCACCGAGCGCCTGCAACTCGGCGTCGCTCTCCGCCACCATCTTGTGAAACTGCGGCATGTCGGGATGGGTGGCATACGGCGCCAGATCCGACGACAGCCGGTACATCTTGATCTCGTGCTCGGCGAGATAGTCGAAGATCGCGTCGACGTATTCCAGCGAGACCTTGAGATGCGGATTCTTTTGCCAGCGCCGTGCGTCGTTCGACTTCAAGCCGGGCTTCCCCATCACCTTCACGGCAAAACCCAGCCGTGGTGGCACTTGCGTCATGGCTGCACCTGGCTTTCCGGTCCGAAGCCGAGTCCGACAATGAATGCGTTCCAGTCATCGGGTCGGAGAGCACCTCCAGTGGCCGCAACGTGTCCACTTCCGTAGTTCTCGTCCGCACCCGCCGGTTTGTGCTCGGCGAGGAACTCGATCAGGTCGACGTCACGTGCGCTTCTCGCAGCGAAGTGGATCCAGCCGGGTCGATACCCTGTGTTGGCGGCGAGCACGATTTCGTTCTTCAACCGTCCACGCCATTGCTGTGCGATCAGCGGATGAATCTGACACGGTGAATCGAACAGGATCAGCGCGACACCATTGCGCACCTTGGGAGCAATGCGGCGTGCGCCCGCCATAGCTGCCTTGACTTCCTCGCGAGCGGCCTGGAGCTTCGCGGTCTCAGGGTAGCGGCCGGACAGCAGATCTTTGGGGCTCTCCGCGTGCAGCAGCAGATGCAACGCGGGACTCGCATCGCCGGACGCCGATCGCCGTGGTGCGTTGATCAACGTCGTCGCTTCGCGAAGCGCAGTGATGCCGTAGCGCTTTCGTGCCAGCGAGAGCTCGGGGAAATCCGCACCTTCTGCCATGTCGCCGATGAGCCCGATGGCGGCGATCCACAACCATCGGTCGGCGTCCGCTATTTCGCTTGCACACCAGAACGCGAGCAGGCTCGACGTCGGAACGGGCGAATGACCGTATCCGCTGATCACCGCGCCATCTGCCAACGCTGTCGACGGCACATGATGGTCTATGATGATGGTCGGTGCGTCGGACTTGATTGTCCCGGGACGCACACCAAGATCGGCGACCATCAGCCCCGCCAGCGCCAGCGGCTCGAGCTCTGCTGCCATGCTCTTCGACCAAGGGTTCTCGCCGCGACCAACAATGCGCGTGATGACTTCGCGTCCGCTGCTGCGCAGGGCACGGACGAGCAGAGCCGTTGCGCTGAGACCATCCGCATCGTGATGACCCATGACGAGCACCGGTTTCTGTGCATCGAAATTTCTGAGTGCGTCGGAGAAGCGCTTCCGGACGTCAGCCGCGAGCAGGGTGGGAGGAGGAAAGTCGGGATCCATTAGGGGAAAGACCCGCGCGAGCGGCGGATTTCGATGGTCATGGGGGCTGCAGGACTCATGCCGCGTCTATCCAGATGGCGCTCGCCACCTCCGGGCAGCGAGCAACAGATGAGTTACAGTAGCCCGCCAGAGGATGAACGCCATGCCTGACGGTCGCGCACCCGCCGAATTCGCAGATTCGTCGGAAGCAGCCGCCCGCACGCGGCGTAGCGGCGGAACCTTGCACGCAGGCTCGCGAGGTGCTGCCGGGGGTAATCTTGCATGAGTGGCAGCGCCTTTTCCGTATGGCATCTACGGGGATCGCGAAGGGGTTTGCGCAAAGGGGACGCGGCGGACGCTTTTGGTTGAAGCTCACCGTCGACCTGGCGCCGACGGTGGCGCGCGCGGTTGAACGCTGGCGCCTGAGTGTGCGATGCGGCTTATCGCGCTGCACACCAGAGCAGGACGAAGTCTCCATCGGTGTACTAGGTTTCTACACACCATCATTTGCGCAGGTAGGGACGGCGCTCGGGGGACGGTCGCTCGCGTCATTTCCCCGGTTCGATACGCCGACACGTTCACTCTTGGGAGTACGGTTTTCGCCGCACTCGATCCGAGGTTCTTGACGACATCGGTGGTGTGCAACCTATACGTGGTTGCCGCAAAGGACGCCGCGGGTTGGGCGACGAGTAGTACGTTGACGGACGTCCGAGGGGCTCCGCAGCTTGAGGCCTTCGGTACTACTAATATCCAGAACAATAGTTTTGCTTTGACCGGAAGCGGATCTCTCGGAGGTGGCCAACTGACTGCCTTCGCTACGCCGTATGATTTGGTGTTCGACTGCAACCTGAACGGCGTGCTCGATTCCGCCGACTACATTGACGGGCAAGGAAATCAGACGGGTTTCTTTGTGGTAGCCGATAGCACGGCTCCCGGCCCGTCCTCCGTAACACAATACAACTATACCCTGCAGGGCGTGTCTTACGGAGTGAACTACGAGGCAGCGCGCCTATTCTATCCTTCTAATATTGGGTCAATGTCGGCACGTCCGTTGATCGTCATTGGGCATGGGAATGGTTTTAACTTCGCGTACTACAACCTGGTCGGTACCCATCTGGCGTCATGGGGCTACATCGTCTTGAGCCACGAGACGGCCGTCGATATCGGCGTAGATGCCGGAGCACAAAACGCGCTGGAACACATGATGGGACTTCTTGCCCTTCAGAATACGATTGCGAACGGCGCCCTCAGTGGAAGAATCGATGGTTCTCGTATCGCGATGACTGGGCACAGTCGCGGTGGAGAATCCGCAGCTATCGCGTACATGAAACTCGTCAACGGGTTCTTCAACCAGCCTTACTTCGATGCGACAGACATCGCGCTGGTGTCCAGCATGGCCCCCACCAATCACCACTACGCCCTACCTACGAACACGTATCCAGGCGCGACGACTCCATATAACGCCCCATTTCATCTTTGGATGGGCACCGCCGACGATGACGTCTCCAACTTTACGTTCCATGCCGAAACGCACAGCCCAGAAATATTTGGCCGCGCGTCGGGCACACGTTCCGTTACATCTATCTTCGGAGCAAGCCACGAAGCCTTCTCCGATAGGACAGCAGCACCGTCGGGCTACGCAGCGTGCAGCCTGACCACGGCCGAGCAGCGAACCATTTTCGCCGGGTACGTTCTTCCAGTCATGCGTTACTACCTTGATACAGATCTAGCGGCACGTGAGTTTCTGTGGCGACCGTGGGAAATCTTACGACCCGCCGCGGCGCCGGTCCGGCCGACCGATCGTTGCGGACGAGTGTATTCGACGCTTGTTCCTATTGGTGCAAGCGTGCAAACGATAGACGATTTCAACACGAATCCGAGCCTAACTGTTACGAGCACTGGCTGGACCGTTACGGCCAATGTCGCCGGCTTGCTCGAAGCTCCGCTGAAAGATGAGATCGGCGGTTGTGACTGGGCCCTCGATGCCAGTGCCACTCGGCAGCGCTGCGAATGCTCGCTGCCGACGACCGGAACCTGTACGAACGAGAGCGTTTGTGAATACCTGTTCCCCGTCATTTTCAATACCCTTTTGCCGGACGATGGCTGCCGATACAGTGCTGCTGTAGGGACTGTCGCATGTAGAGGGCCGTTCGACACCACCGCGTACTTCGACTGCGCGAGCAATCCTTGTGGCCCATATGGCACGTGCAACTGTACGAACGTCCAGCCAGGCGATCCAATGAATGGCTCCACGTATGCAGGCAATGGCGACTTTGAAGCCGGTGCAGTTTTCTAATGGGCTACGCAAACTACTTCGACATACGAATGGTCCATACCCTTGGGCTCGCGGAATATCTCTAGCTATGACTACCTGTCACTTAGAGTCGCGCAGGCGACAAATCACCCGTACAATCCGACGAACGGCGCCGATCTTGATTTCAGTGTGCAGTTGCAAGATGGAGCGGGGCATCCGAACGGAGGGTATCCACATGGATCGGCCGCTCTATCTTGAATCAGTCATAGCAGAACCTCTGAATCACGGGCATGAGTCGGGCTGCTTCGTTGCACTAATTCCGCAACCAAAAGCGACGGGGTGGGATCAAGTCAGGTTGCAGCCTTTTTGGTTGGGGACATCCATGCTGCCCGAACAGCGGACTGTTGCAGATGTAGAAGCCGATGTAGCTGGTCGGGATGATGGCACAGGTGGTCGCGCCACCTTCGAGCAGGCCGTCGCGGCAGGTGCCAACCCTTCTACAACGAAATTCGTGTTACACTCGTTCGCTTCGAAGCGAGAGCTCCTTCGCTTTTGCGCTTCTAGTATTCGGTCGTGTGCTCCGGAAGATGGCGGCGTAGCCGATGCGTTCACCATTCCAGAGACTGGAGTTCCCCCGCTTTCGCGGACAGTTTGTGACTATCGAACTGCGGCCATCGCTAGCGCCTTCCTCTCGTAGTTGACCGGCGACATGTAGTCCAGGCCTGAGTGCCGGCGGCGCGTATTGTACCAGCCCTCAATGAAC